>JBJKSP010000466.1:0-2845 GCA_046703865.1 Thiobacillaceae bacterium | reverse complement strand
AGCCTCAATAGGGCCTAACGGCCTGGCGGTGGGGGTGCTGTCGTGGCACGTCGCACTCTGACTGGTGGTGCCAAGGGGTGTTGTCACTGACCTCCGGTATTCAACCTGAACGGGAATTAGGTCACTTTCTGTATTTGTGAGGCTGTGACCTGGTTTTTTGTCGCTTCATACCAGATGGGAAGCGTTTCGGGGGCGCACCCGATGGGTGCGGGACCCGGAAAGCGTTCCGGGTGCCCGGTCATGCAACACGGCGACGGCCTGCGAGCCCTGCCTGCTGCGTGCCCTGACGGGCCGGTGCCGTCCGGCCTGCTGCCCGCTGGCGCGGGCCGGGGTCACGTGTCAGCAGCGAAGGACGCCCTGTTCCTGGAAGATTGCGGGTTACCACACCAAGCAAATTCCAGATCGGAGCGTCCTTCGCGATGAAGGATACGTCCTGGGACCAGGCCCTGGAGGTCACCGCCGGCGGGAGCGGGCTCGTGGGCCACGCCGGCGGGATCCTGCTGCGCCAGCTCGCCGACAAGCTCGGCCTGACCGCGGCCCTGGAGGAAGCCCTGACTCTCCGGGGAAAGTTCCCGCAGCTCAGCCGCGGGATGATACTGGTGTCCACGGCGGTCGCCATCGCGATGGGCGCCACCGCGCTGGCCGACATCGCGGTCCTGGACCAGCTCTCCCCGGTCCTCGGCGGTGCGCCGTCGGACTCCACGGTCCGCCGTGTCCTGGACATGGCCACTGACCGGATGCTGGCCAGGATCGCGCAGGCCAGGGCTAGGATCAGGAAGCACGCATGGAGCCTGATCGAGGACGCCGGCGGGTTCCCCTGGATCACCGTCGCGGGCAAGGTCCTGGACAAGTGGCTGGTCCTCGACATGGACGCCACCCTGGTCACCGCGCACTCGGACAAGGAGAACGCCCGGCCCACCTGGAAGATGGGATACGGCTTCCACCCGCTCGCGGCCTGGTGCATCAACACCCGGGAGTGCCTGGCCATGCTCCTGCGCCCCGGCAACGCCGGCTCGAACACGTTCACCGACCACAAGGAAGTCCTGACCGCGGCGATCAAGCAGGTCCCGGCCGCGTTCCGGCGCAAGATCCTGGTACGGCTCGACGGCGCCGGCGCCAGCCACGACCTCGTCAAGCACCTGCTCTCCCTGTCCTCTAAACGCAGGACCGTGCTGTTCACCTGCGGCTGGACCATCCTCGGCACCGACGAGGAAGCAATCGCGTCCCTTCCCGCAAGCGCCTGGCAGCCCGGCCTGCTCCAGGACGGCGGCCTGGAGGACGACAAGGACGCCGCCGAGATCACGCACCTCGTGAGCAGAGCGGACGACTGGCCCGGCGGCCTGCGGTTCATCGCCCGCCGCGTGAAGCCGTCGCGCCGGCATAAGAAGAACATGACCGCCTTCGAGAAGAAGACCGGCTGGAAGTACTCCATCACCTGCACGAACATCCCCCTCACCGGGATGGACGGCGTGCCGGGCAGCCAGCACCCGCAGTTCATCGACGTGCTCCAGCGCGACCACGCCACCGTCGAGACCGGCGGAGTGCGCACCGCCAAGGCCATGGGGCTCCGTAATCTTCCCTCCAAGACCTGGCGGGTGAACAAGGGCTGGGTCCTCGCCGCGAACATCGCCGCCGACCTCACCGCCTGGGCCCGGCTCCTCGGCCTCCACGACCAGGAAGAACTCCGGGACGCCACCCCGGACACGCTCCGCTACCGAATCTGGCACGTCCCCGGCCGGGTCGTCCGCCACGCCCGCAAGCGGGTCCTGAAGATCAGCCCGGACTGGCCGTGGAAAGACGCCTTCCTGATCTGCTGGAACCGGTTCTGCGCCCTGCCCGCACCCGGCTGACCAGCGCAACTGCCCCGACGATACGGAAAGGAGACGCATCCCGGCCAGGTGGAAGCCGGTGCCGCCCCGGGCATGCCGGGCAGCACCGCACGCCACCCGCCGAAACAGAAACGGACATGAAGCTCAAAAACCGGCTCCAGTGCGAACAGTAACCGGGGACGGGCAGCCTGACTCATTGAGGCCAAGGTGACGGTCTATGCGCGTAGGCGAGCGTTCCACGGGGACGGTCATGACAAATCCGGGCGGACGCCCTGCTCGCGGCAAATGAGCGTTGTCACACGTGGCGCGGTGGTCAGCAAGCGAAATCGAATTGAAGTCAGCTTCGAGGCAATATCGAATTCGGCCGTCCATAGGATAGGGTCAAGCTGATCGAACAAGTCGTGTTCAGCATGCTGCCCGTGGATCGGCGATTGCATAGTCGAAGATACCGACGTGATGCCTCCCATATGATATCGAATTGGCATCAAACATCCCGATAAGGCCATCACCTGCCACAATGGTTCTATGGCGGAATCGGCATCATCTTCAGGTGGCCCTTCCCAAGCTCCCAAGGAGCAGGCGGAAAGACGGCGCGGGGACATCCCTCCTGGCTGGGCTGTTGTCCTAGTTGCGGTCATTGGCGTAGTAAGTGGCTTGGTGGGACGGGTGACAGCGGCGAATCCCAACTCCTCCTCACCTGCGCCCACAGCTACCACTACGGTCACACAGACGTCTACCGCAGCCCCCACTCCGCTATCTGCACCAGTACTGAACCCCGACCAGCACTTTCAGGATGCGGAGTCCTATATCGCCAGGAACGTGAAATTTAGCCCCGACAGCCGACTGCTCGCCGATTGCGACAAGAATGGTAATGCATATTTGTGGAAGATCGCAGCACCCGGACCTCACATGAAGCTCCCCGATCCAGGCAGCTTTGGTATTTACGGTCTAGCGTTCAGCGCTGACGGCTCCGTCTTGGCCACTGCCGACGGCAACAGCAATACTTACCTATGGAG
>JBJKSP010000465.1:0-3959 GCA_046703865.1 Thiobacillaceae bacterium | reverse complement strand
CCACTACACCGTGCGCAAGCTGGCCGACATCGCTGACCAGTTCGCCGACGGCTATGTCCGTTTCACCACCCGCTCCAACATCGAGTACATGGTCTCTGATCAGACCAAGGTCGAGCCCCTGATCAAGGCGCTTAACGACGCCGGCTTCCCGATTGGCGGCACCGCCAACTCCGTGTCGATGATCGCCCACACCCAGGGCTGGCTGCACTGCGACATCCCTGGCACCGACGCCTCCGGCGTGGTCAAGGCCCTGATGGACGAGTTGTACGACGACTTCGTCAAGTGCGAGATGCCCAACCGGGTCAAGCTGTCCACCTCCTGCTGCGAAATCAACTGCGGCGGCCAGGCCGACATCGCCATCGTCGTTCAGCACACCAAGCCGCCCAAGATCAACCACGACTTGGTCGCCAACGTGTGCGAGCGTCCAGCGGTGGTGGCGCGCTGCCCCGTGGCGGCCATCCGTCCCGCCCTGGTGAACGGCAAGCCCTCCCTTGAAGTGGACGAGAAGAAATGCATCTGCTGCGGTGCCTGCTTCCCGCCCTGCCCGCCCATGCAGATCAACGACCCCGAGCATTCCAAGATCGCCATCTGGGTCGGCGGCAAGAACTCCAATGCCCGTTCCCGTCCCACCTTCCACAAGCTGGTAGCGGCCGGCATCCCGAACAACCCGCCGCGCTGGCCCGAGGTCAGCGAAGTGGTCAAGAAGATCCTTGCGGTCTACAAAGCCGACGGACGTCCCTGGGAGCGCATGGCCGACTGGATCGACCGGATCGGCTGGCCGGCCTTCTTCGAGAAGACCGGACTGCCATTCACGAAGTACCATATCGACAACTGGCGTGGTGCCCGTAACAGCCTGAACGCCTCCACGCATATCCGCTTCTGATGCTGCCGGCCCCGGACAGCAGTCCGGGGCCGGGCTTGAATCGGATAATCGGAGTTAGGGATATATAAATGAAATTCGGTATTTTGGTTAACGAAGGACCTTATCAGCACCAGGCATCCGACTCGGCCTACCTGTTCGCCAAGGCCACCGTCGCCAAGGGGCATGAGGTCTTCCGCGTGTTCTTCTACCACGACGGCGTCAACAACGGCTCGCGCCTGACCGTGCCGCCTACCGACGACCGCCACATCGTCAACCGCTGGGCCGCCTTGGGCCAGGAGCACAATATCGACTTGGTGGTCTGCATCGCGGCCGCCCAGCGGCGCGGCATGCTGGATGCCAACGAAGCCAAGCGCCAGGGCAAGGATGCCGACAACATCCACCCCGCTTTCCGCATCTCCGGTCTGGGGCAGTTGGTGGAGGCCGGGATCCAGTGTGACCGTCTGGTCGTGTTCGGTGACTGAGCGGAGAGAAAAATGACCGACGAAATGGATATGGAAGAAGAAGGCGGCATCGTCAAGAAGTTCATGTTCGTGAACCGCAAGGCGCCCTATGGCACCATCTACGCCCTCGAGAGCCTGGAGGTGGTGTTGATCAGCGCGGCGTTCGAGCAGGACGTGAGCCTGGCCTTCCTGGACGACGGCGTCTACCAACTGATGAAGAACGTGAACACCGACGGCATCGAGATGAAGAGCTTCTCCAAGACCTACCGTGCCCTGGAGGGCTACGACATCGAGAAGCTGTACGTGGAGCGCGAGGCGCTGGATGCCCGCGGGCTGACCGAGGACGACCTGGTGGTGGATGTACAGGTCGTCAGCCAGGCCGAGATGGCCGATCTGATGGACCAGCAGGACGTGGTCCTGAGCTTCTGAACGGAGAGCATGAACAATGTTGCATATCGTCAATAAATCTCCTACAGAGCGGGTCAGCGTGGACACCTGCCTGACCCATGCGAAGAAAGGCTCCGCTGTGCTGCTCATCGAGGACGCGGTCTACGCGGCCACGCGCGGTCATGCGGCCGAGGCGAAGATCAAGTCGGCCATGGCCGATGTCACGGTCTACGCTCTGGAACCCGACCTGGCTGCCCGAGGCATGCAGGAACGGGTAATTGAAGGCGTTAAGCTGGTGGATTACGGCGGTTTTGTGGATCTCGTCGCAGAGCACAGCAGCTGCCAGTCCTGGTTGTAATCATCTAGTAGAGGAGTAAGTGCTATGCCTAACGTGGATGTTGCTGGCAAGTCCATCGAAGTCGACGAGGAAGGTTATCTGGTCAACCTGGCCGATTGGGACGAGGACGTCGCGGCCTACCTGGCCCAGGAAGAAAAGGTCGAGATGACCCAGAACCACTGGGAAGTGGTCAATTTCCTGCGCGAGTACTATCAGGAATACCAGATCGCCCCGGCCATTCGGGTACTGACCAAGGCCATCGCCAAGAAGCTGGGTCCCGACAAGGGCAACAACAAGTATCTGTACGAGTTGTTCCCCTACGGGCCGGCCAAGCAGGCGTGCAAGATCGCCGGCCTGCCCAAGCCGACCGGCTGCATCTGATCGGGTTCGCCCGATTCATTCGGACACCCGGCGGCGTGCCGCCGGGTGGTATCCGCCTCAGGCGTTCCGATCTTCCGGATCGAGGCCGAGGTTAAGGTTATCTCTTAGCAACACGCAGAGGAACGGATGACTGCCCTGACGGTTTTCTATACCGCCCTGTTCTATATCGCCACCCTGACGCTGCTCGGTGGCCTGGCGTACCGCATCTACGAATACAGTCGTGCACCGGCGCCTCTGAAGATCCCGACCACGCCGGCGCCGACCACCAAACCCGGGGTCGCCTTCCGCATGGCCCGCGAGGTCGTGTTGTTCGAATCCCTGTTCAAATCCAACAAGTGGATCTGGGTCTTCGGCTGGATGTTCCATGTCGGCCTGGCCCTGGTCCTGCTGCGCCATGTCCGATATTTCCAGCAACCGATCTGGTCCTGGATCGTCTTCATCCAGCCTTATGGCAGATATGCCAGCTTCCTCATGGTGGCAGGCCTGGTCGGGCTTTGGGCGCGCCGCTTCCTGGTGGACCGCGTACGCTATATCTCCACCCCCTCCGATCACCTCATGCTCGCCCTCCTGATCGCCATCGGGCTGTCGGGCATGATGATGAGCTTTGTCGACCATACCGACATCGTCAACCTGAAGGCCTTCATGCTGGGCCTCATGGTGTTCGACTGGCAACCCCTCCCCGCCGATCCCTTCCTGCTGATCCACCTGTTCCTGGTGGCAATGCTGATGATCGTGTTCCCGATGAGCAAGCTGTTGCACGCACCCGGTATCTTCTTCAGCCCGTCGCGGAATCAGACGGACAACCCGCGTGAGCACCGCCACCTCGCCCCCTGGGCCGGTGGCCTGGAACGCGACACCGCCTGAGGCGTCCGGACGCAGAACGAACAGGTAGAAAGACTAAGGAGCAAGCTAGCGTGGCCAAGGTCGAATTCGAAGTCCCAACACTGACCGAAAACATGGAGGTCCCCAAGATCAAGGAAGGGGCCATGGCCCATGTCAAGTCCTTCCTGGCTCCCAAAGCCCCCCAGGAGTTCCTGGGCTACCCTTGGGAACTGGGTGAGGACTGGAAGGAACGTGCCATCGAACGCATGGGCGACGTGGTCAAGAAGTACCGCTCCGTGCGCGTTTTCCTTGATGCCTGCGTCCATTGCGGCGCCTGCACCGACAAGTGCCATTACTTCCTCGGCACCGCCGACCCCAAGAACATGCCCGTTGCGCGCCAGGATCTGATGCGCAAGATCTACCGGCGCTACTTCACGGTGGGCGGGAAATACTTCCCCTGGCTGGTGGGCGCCGAGGACCTGACCAAGGAAACCCTGGACGACTGGTACAACTACTATCACGAATGCTCCGAGTGCCGCCGTTGTTCGGTTTACTGCCCCTACGGTATCGACACGGCCGAGATCACCATGGCCGGCCGGGAGATCCTGAACTACGTGGGCATGGGCCAGAAGTATTCCAGTGAGATCCTGGGCAAGGTCCAGAAGATCGGCAACAACCTGGGCCTGCCCGGCCCTGCCCTGGAAGACAC
>JBJKSP010000464.1:0-3865 GCA_046703865.1 Thiobacillaceae bacterium | reverse complement strand
CGCCCAGGGTGGGGATCTCGCTCACCGGCGTGCCGCCCACGGTCAGGGGGCTGAACTCCAGTTCGGTGAGGTGGCCGTCCAGGGCGTCGCCTATGTCCGGCTGCACCAGGGGGCGCAGGCCGAAGGCCTCGACGAGGTCCTTGATGTGCTCCAGGTCGCCGGGGGTGAGCATGGAGCCGGCCAGGACGTTGACCTGCTTCTTGCGCCTGCCGACGAGGGATCCGACAGGAACATCCGTGGGATCGACGTCGGTCGGGGTGATCGCGGCTGAAGCCGTTCCTACGGTATCCGGAACCACATATTCGATGACGGCCTTCACGGCCAGGGCGTAGCCGCTCTCCAGGCAGCCCACGTAGTCCGGCGTGTTCACCGGTACCACGGGGATGTCGTCGTATTCGGGATACTGCTCGCGGAACGCCTTCACCAGGCGGCGGATGTCCGTGCCCTGGGTCTCCGACAGTCCCGTCGTCGGCAGGCCGATGAGGGCCGGCTTGCTCTTCTCGGCGATGGTCTTGAGCCCCAGGGTGACGTTCTCGTCGGCGGAGAGCACCGTGGCCACCTGGTCCATGGCCGTGGTCTGGAGCGGGACGGGCTCGCGAAAATGGCGCACGAAGAACACCTTGCCGAACGCCGTGCAGCCCTGGGAGCCGTGCATCATGGGGATGGAGCGGTTGATCCCCAGGAAGGCCAGGGACGCCCCCACCGGCTGGCTCACCTTGAGGGGGTTCACCGACAGTGCCTTGCTGCGCTTGACGATCTCGGCCATGTCAGCCCTCCCGCCGGCCGGGGGCCGTCCGGGGCCGGCTGGAAATCCAGGTTAATCGCATGGTCTTCATGTGGGCTCGCAAAGTCATCCCTCGTGGGTCGAAGGACACAGTGCAAACCCCATGCCACGGGAAACCCCAAGTGCATTCAATGCCTTGTCAGATTTGCACCATGTCTCAAACCTGACAATCGCCGGCTCGAAGGGACAGGTGTGACAAGTCCACTAGGCGGTGCAAGCCATGAATGAATGCGGCACTCTTTAAGTAATGCGTCTGCGCGAACTCCGATCGCCTTGACCGGCAGATCGTCGCCCTGACGGGGAATGGGCAGCGAATGCTGCCGGAGTTGCCTTAAGCGTTACCCAGGAATCTCGGCCTCGATGAGTTTGGCAAGCAGCGCGAGCGATTCCTGCCAACCGAGATAACAGGCCTCGGACGCAATGGGCTCGGGCACCCCTTCCTGCACGATGTTCAACTCGGTCCCGCAGGACACCAGTTTCAACATCACCGTCGTCTGCATCTCCCCAGGCAGGCTCGGGTCGTCGAATTTGTCCGTGTGGCGAATGCGTTCGTATGGCACCAGTTCCAGATACTCTCCGCTGAAAGCATGGCTATGCCCGGTGGCGAAGTGGGTGAACGACATCTTGTAAGAGCCACCCACTCTGGCATCCATATGGTGAACCTTGCCGGTGAAGCCGTTGGGCGGAAGCCATTTGGCCAGTGCATCTGCATCCAGGAACGCCCGATACACCCTTTCTGGCGGTGCACGGAGCACGCGGTGAAGTCGGATGGTTTTGGTGGACATGATCTCGTGGCCTTTCGATAGGTGTTAACAGATTGGACTTCAGGGGCGGTACGGCGATGCCGCCGAAACTGCTGTGTGACCCATGGTCTCAACTCGGCGGCAGGTCATCCCAAGACACTCCTTCAGTGATGGGTGAGCGGCACGTACGCAGGCCGGATGACTCACAAAGCAAACCGGACGGATCACGTCCGTCTGCGCAGAAAGACGTGAGTCGCACGTTCGCCCGGCACGGACTTCGCGCATTCATAGCCCAGGGCACGCAGGTCGATGTCCCTCAGGAGATGCTCCCCGGTACCGAGCAAGACCGGGGAGATGGCGAGATGGAGCTCGTCGATCAGGGCCTCGCGCAGATACTGCCGAATCGTGGCCACGCCGCCCCCGAGACGGACATCGCCGCCACCCGCAGCTGCGGCCGCCTGCTCCAAGGCGACGTGGATGCCTTCGGTGACGAAGCGGAACTCCGTGCCTCCCGCCATCCTGAGCGGCGCCCGCGGGTAATGCGTCAGCACGAAGACAGGCGTGTGATAAGGCGGTTCGTCGCCCCACCAGCCCTTCCAGCTGTCGTCCGGCCACGGGCCTCGAATGGGCCCGAACATGTTGCGCCCCAGGATCCAGGCCCCGATCCCGGCAAAACCCTGCTCAGCCATCGAGTCATCGACCCCGGTCTCTCCGCCGGCACCGCCATGCATCTGGCGCCACACCCGGGTGTGGAAGAACCACTGCATCAACTCCGGACCGTTGACGCCCAGCGGACTCTGAAGGTCTTGGTCCGGTCCGGCACCGTAGCCGTCGACGGAGATAGAGAAATTGCAGACGCGGAGTTTGGACATGGCATTCCTCGCAGGATGGTTCGGTGTATGGGTGCCGGCGCTGGCATTTGCTCTGGCCTTGCGCCTTCACTATCTCTCTTCATGTCCCTTTGCCGCCTTGACCCGCCCAAGCCAGTAAGAGGGCACGCTCCCGCACATTGCGGGTCAGGCTTGCCGCGCGCTCGAACTCGACCCTGGCCTCCTCGACCCGATCCAGGCACAGCGCCTCCTCGCTCAAGACGGGGCGCATCCAGTACGCGCCCGAGGTGACGGCATAGCTCGCGTTGAAGGTCGGGTAGATGACCTCCAGCACCTAGGCCGGGCGCTGGGCCAGCTCCGGGTCCGCGCGGCACCTCGAAGGGCCCTCGTGCGGCGGTCAGTGCAGCCTTGCCCGGAGCAGCGCATTCACACTTCTCGCTGCGTGGAGTAGCCCGGAGGGGCACTGACGCAGGGTCTGGCGCGCAAGGCTGCATCAGGCACCAGGGCAGGGCTTCAAGGCCGAGGACGTCCACCCCGCAGATAATGTACCCCCTGTGGACGAACAGTTGCATCCCGTCATTGCGGCCACCGGGAATCCACTTCCTACACCGCCGGCATTTGCACTTGTTCGCTGCTTTCACCCGGCCCAGCCTACTGGTTGGGATGCGCTTTTCTGAATGGATTGGGAATGACCCTATTGAGAGGCACTCCGGTATTAGGCCCAGGCAAAGCCACTGTAAAGACCACGTAAAGAAACGCGATAAATATATTTTTGAATAAAACTGTTTGACTTCCCCCCCTCATTTTTCTAGACAGCGGGTATACGGCTCATCGCCGGAATGCAACAAAAAAATTACCCGCCACCCACATCCTGATTGGGGAGAATACCGATGGGGACCATTATTCGCCTTCTCCTTTCCTTCCTCTTCCTCGCCATCCTCAATGCCTGCGGCGGCGGCGGTTCGGGATTGCCGACACAACCAGCGACGCAAGCAATGATCGGCCCCGAGGGCGGCTCGATCACCAGCAGCGACGGGCTGGTGACCCTCGCGGTGCCTGCAGGGGCGCTCGCAGCACCCACCTCGATCTCCGTGCAGCGTTTCTACCCAGAAGCAAGTGACGCCTGGTTCTACGAGTTCCTGCCCTCCGGACTGCAGTTTCAGGTGCCCGCAAAGATGACGGCCAATGTTGCCGGCCTCATGCCGGACTCGAACGCCGGGAGCCTTTCCAGCACTATGCTGCCGCTGATTGTGACCGCCAACGAGGCCGGCGACGGCCTCGTCACCCTGGACAACCTCGAACTCACCGACGATGCCGATGCCAAGACCTTCACGCTCAGCGGCGACGTCAGCCACTTTTCGCGATACGTGATAGGGGAACATTTAGCGCTCGAGGCTTCTATCGATGGCGTGCCGCAATTCTGGCCGGCCAACACAGCCTTCAATCCCATCACCGTCACAGTGCGCCTGACACCACTCGACGAAATGGTCCACACAAATGGCGAGGTA
>JBJKSP010000463.1:0-6638 GCA_046703865.1 Thiobacillaceae bacterium | reverse complement strand
CGTGCACGGCCAGCAGCACCGCCCCCGCCTGGGTCGCGCCGGGGGTCCCGCCGTAGTACTCGCCGGCCAGTTCGGCAAAGCCGAACTCCTGCTCCCCCGCTGCCTCCCATAGAAAGTCCAGGTCGATCTCCGAACCGAGCCGGCGCGCGTCTTCCATGGCGTCGGCAGGCGGCGGCGCGGGAAAGCGCAGCAGGACATGGCTGGCCTTCACCTTGGTGCGCCTGCCGTGCTGGGACTCCACCTGCAGCGAGGCATCCCGGTCGGCCAGCACCGTACCCGCCTTGATGTCGCCGTCTTCCTCGTAATACACGTACATGTTCATGGACTGCTACGGCATCCGGTGCGCTGATCGTGGGTCTAGAAGCAGAGGATTTCGGGGATGAATTGCTCGAAGCGGCTGAAGCCGTGGTCCCCCCCCTCCAGCACCTCTTGGCGTGCCCCCCGGTAGTATTCCACGGCCTCGCGGTAGTCCAGCACCTCGTCGCCGGTCTCCACCAGGAGCAGGTAGCGCTCGGGATGGGTGATGGCCGGCAGGCGTAGCCCGGCAAGCTCCCGCAGATGGTCCCGGGTGAATTCGTATTCGGCGCCGGTGTGCCAGTTCTTCTGCACCCGCCCCACCTCGCCGGCCAGTTTCTCGTGGCACGCCACGCAGGGATTCACCAGGATCGCCTTCAGCCCATGCTTCTCCGCCAGCCAGGTGGCGTAGTAGCCGCCCAGGGAACTGCCCACCAGCTTGGTCGTCCCGCGGCTGGAAGCGACCAGGCTTTCCAGCAGGGTAATGGCGGCGGCGGGGCGATCCGGGAGATTGGGGCAGGCGAAGGCCCTGCCCAGCCCCCTTGCCTCCATCCAGGCCTTGAGCAGGCGTGCCTTGCCGGAGAGTGAGGAACTGTTCAAGCCATGAATGTAAATGAGCATAGGCCGAATTTTACCGGCCTTCGGCCGTCCGCACCGGCTCAAGCCAATCCACCAGTCGGTCCAGGGCCTGGGACACGGCCGCATCGGTCGCTGCCGCCGCCCCCGCGGCGTCGTGGCTGGCGGCTGGCGCGGAGGTCACGATATGGATGTAGGCCACGCGGCTGGCGGTATGCCTGGCCACCAGTTCGGCCTCCAGGTCCAGCCTGACCGTCCCGGGTGAGGATGACGCATCGTGGTACAGATCCAACAAACGGGTATTGAGCTGGTAATCACCCACGATGCCGGCACCCAGGCCGGACACCGCCCTGAACAGCTTGGCGCGTTCAAGACGCTGGCGCAGCAATTCTGCGAAGCGCGGCCCGGGCGCCTCGGTATAGCGTGCGTACTGATAACGACCCCGCGTGCCCGGCTTCCGGCTATAGGCCAGACGGCTGTCCTGGTAGAAGTCGCCCGCCACCGTGTCGGGCACCAGCAGGACGCCGGGCCAGGCGGCGGCCGCCGCGACGGGACCGGACCTGCCCCCGTCCTGCAGCACGTAGTAGGTGGGTGCACGGGCTGGGCCGGTCAGGCTGCAGGCGCCCAGCAGCAGGGCGGTTGCGAACAGTAGCGCAGGGCCTCTCATTGCCCCCCCTCCCCAGGTCCCAGGGCGTTTTTCGGCGGCCCGAACAGGATTTGGCTGGGCTCGGAGAAGGCCTGGGCGGAGCGTTGCACGCTGCGGGCGGTCTGCCGCAGGGACTGGGAGGTTGCCTGCAGGTCCTGGCCGGCCAGATCGGCACTCAGCTTGAGCTTCACGCTGACGCCCTCGAGTTCTCCCCGGGCCTGCTCCAATGCCTGCCGGGCCGCGGAGAGGGTCTGATGCGACTGGGTGGTAATGTCGTCCACATCTCGCCCCACGTTGGTCAGCGTGGCCTCGACCGTGTCCGCGAGCCCGTCCACCCGTTGTACCGCTTGACGGGCTTCGACCAGGGTCGAGCGCAGTTCCGGCACGGTCGCGGCCAGCTCGCCGGTGAGGATGCGGGTATTGTCCAGGGTCTCGGAGAACGTGCGCCGGTTGCGTTCGGACAGCAGGGCGTTGATGCGCGTCAGCGTCTCGTGCCCCGTGCCGCCCAGGGACTCCAGCAGCCCGGTCACCCTAGTCAGGCTGGGCACGCCCTCTGCGATGACGGGATAGGGTTCCCCCCGGGGCGCGTGGGTCAGTAGCTTTCCGCCCCGGCCGACGTTGTTGATGTCCAGGCCCGCCAGACCGGTGACCAGGTTGCGCGTGACCACCGCCTGGGCGCCCTCCAGCACCGGTGCGCGCTTGTCCACCTCGATGACGACACGTACCGTATGGGCGGCATTGGGCAAGATGTCGTAATCCACCACACGCCCGACCTTCACGCCCTGCATACGCACCTGGCTGCCCATCTGCAGCCCCTCCAGGGACTGTTTCTGGAAGTAGATGGTGAAACGCTTGGTGGGGATGCGCTGGGCGGCACCGGACATCCAGTACAGTCCCGCCGCGAGGGCAATGAAGAGGGCGATCATGGCGACGCCGACCCAGGCTTAGCGTGCTTCGGATTCCATGGGTTTCACTCCCGTAATGTCGCGCCGGACACCTCACCGGGGTCCACGCGCGCACCGAAATAGGATCGTATCCACTCGTGGTCCTCCAGCGCCACTTCGCCGACCGGCCCGTCGGCCACCACCTGGCCCTCGAACAGGACGATGACGCGGTCGGCCAGACCCCAGATGCTGTCCAGGTCATGGGTGGTGAACAGGACCGTTAGCCCCAGGCTGTCCACCAGGACGCGCAGGGTGTGGTCCAGCTCCCGGGCGCTGATGGGATCCAGCCCGGAGGTGGGCTCGTCCAGGAACAGCAGCTCGGGGTCCAGCGCCAGGGCGCGGGCCAAGGCCGCGCGCTTGCGCATGCCGCCGGAGAGTTCGCTGGGCATCTTGCGCCCCGCATCCAGCGGGAGGCCCGCAAGATTGAGCTTGAGATTGACCACCTCGTGCAACAGAGAAACGGGCAGGGGCCGGTGCTCCGCCAGAGGAGCAGCCACGTTTTGCGCGACGTTCATGGCGGAGAACAGGGCGCCGTCCTGGAACAGCATGCCGAAGCGCCGGCGCAGGCGCTGAAGGCCGTCGGCATCCGCCGTGGCCAGGTCCTGGCCGAACAGGAGGATCCGGCCCTCGGTGGGGCGGCGCAGGCCCACGAGTTCGTGCAGCAACACGGTCTTGCCCGTGCCGCTGCCGCCGATCAAGGCGACGATCTCCCCGGGCCAGAGTTCGAAATTCACTCCCCGGTGCACCCAATGGCCGTCGAGCCGGGTGCGCACCTCCTCCACCTGGATCACTGGGTTCACGGCCCGATCCCCGGAAAGGCCACGGCGTAGACGGAATCGATGAGGATCACGGCCACGATGCTGCGCACCACCGTGGCCGTGGTATTGAGACCCACGCTGCGCGCATCGCGTCGCACGTTGAAACCGTTGTGACAGGCGATGATGGCGATGGCCAGGGCGAAAACAGGCGCCTTCCCCAAACCGAACAAGACGTTGGACATGGGCAGCACGTCGCGCAGGCGGTCGAAGAAGGTGATGGAGGTGATGCCCAGGTGGAGGTTGGCCACCTGCACCGCGCCCAGGATGCCGGCCACGTCCGCCAGGAAGGTCAGCAGGGGCAGCACCAACACCAGGGCCAACAGGCGCGGCAGCACCAGTACCTGCCAGGGCGAGAGCCCCAGGGTCACGATGGCGTCGATCTCCTCGTTCACCTTCATGGACCCCAGGTGGGCGGTGAACGCCGCCCCCGAGCGGCCGGCCACCAGCACCGCGGTGATGATGGGCGCAAGCTCCCGGCTGATCGCCAGGCCCACCCCGTCCACCACGTAGATGTTGGCGCCGTACTTCTGCACCTGGATGCCCAGCAGATAGGCGAACACCACACCGATGAGATAGCTCATGAGCATGATGATGGGAATGGCGCGCAGGCCCACCATCTCCAGCTGCACGAAGAACTCCCGGAGACGGAACAGCCCGGGCCAGCGTACCAGATGGGCCAGCGCCCAGCCGGTCTGTCCGATGAAGGCGAGCACCGAACGCTGCATGCGTCCTGCCTGGAAGGCATGCCAACCCAGTGCCCTCAGCAGCCCGCGTCGCGTTAGCCCGGCGTGGGGTTCCAGGGTGCGCCTGCCGGCCACCAGGCGCAGCAGGGACAGCCAGCGGCGGCTGAAGCCCCGCAGATTCAGGGTGGGGAAAGGCAGGCCCAAGCCGTCCAGATGGGCGATGAGCCGGTTGGCGCCGGCGCTGTCCAAAGCCGTCAGCGCCGCCCCGTCCACCAGCAGGGGCAGCAGGGGATCCACGTGCTGGCAGGCCAGGCCTTCGTGCAACAGATGCAGATGGGCCAGGGTCCATTCCCCTTCCAGGGTCAGGATCTGGCCGTACTCGCCGCGCGCCAGACTGCAGCGTGGATGGAGGGGTTCCGCCTGAGTTTCGGTCATACCCTGGCCAGGCGGGCGAGCAGCTTGTCGTGGATACCGCCGAAACCGCCATTGCTCATGATGAGGACCTGATCGCCTATCTTCACCTCCCGAGCGATAGCCTCGGTGAGCTCGTCGAGGTCTTCGTGCACGCTGGCCTTGCCGTCCATGGGGGCGAACACGGCCCCGGCATCCCACCCCAGGCCGGCAGCGTAGCAGAAGACCCGATCGGCAGCGGCGAGGCTGTCAGGCAGGGCAGCCTTCATCACGCCCAGCTTCATGGTGTTGGATCGGGGCTCCAGTACGGCCAGGATGCGGGCATGGCCCACCTTGTCGCGCAGCCCCGCCAGGGTGGAGGCGATGGCCGTGGGGTGATGGGCGAAATCGTCGTAGACGGTGATCCCGTTTACCGTTCCGCGCAGCTCCAGCCGCCGTTTCACGTTCTCGAAGCGGCACAAGGCGGCGAGGGCAACCTCGGGCGGCACGCCGGCATGACGAGACGCGGCGTTGGCGGCCAATGCGTTCATACGGTTGTGCTCACCGCTCAGGCCCCAGGTTATCCGGCCCAGGACCCGGCCATGGTAAGACACGTCGAAGACGCCCGCTTCCAGGGGATGGGACTGCCATCCCGCTTCCACCCCGAAGCGTTCCACCGGCGACCAGCAGCCCCGGCCCAGGACGCGCTGCAGGTTCGAGTCACGCCCGTTGGCCACGATCAGGCCCTGGCCCGGCACGGTGCGCACCAGATGGTGGAACTGGGTCTCGATGGCGCCCAGGTCAGGGAAGATGTCGCCGTGATCGAACTCCAGGTTGTTGAGGATGGACGTGCGCGGCCGGTAGTGGACGAATTTGGAGCGCTTGTCGAAAAAGGCGGTGTCGTATTCGTCCGCCTCGATGACGAAAAAGGCGCTGTCGGTCAGCCGCGCCGAGACGCCGAAATTGCACGGCACCCCGCCGATGAGGTAGCCGGGATTCAGGCCCGCCTCATGCAGGATCCACGCCAGCATGGCGGAGGTCGTGGTCTTGCCGTGGGTGCCGGCCACCGCCAGCACCCATTTGTGGCATAGTGTTTGCTCGTAGAGCCACTGGGGACCCGACACGTAGGGCAGTCCCCGGTTGAGGATCTCCTCCATCAGGGGTTGCTGGCCTCTGGACACCACGTTGCCGATGACGAAGATGTCAGGATGCAGATCCAGCTGCTCGATCCCAAACCCCTCCGTGAGCCGGATGCCTTGGGCCTCGAGCTGGGTGCTCATGGGCGGATAGACATTGGCGTCGCACCCCGTGACCCGGTATCCCGCCTGTTGGGCAACCACGGCGATCCCGCCCATGAAGGTGCCGCAGATGCCGAGTATATGGATATGCATAGAATGATCGGTCCGATTCGCCCGCATTATCGCTACTCTTCAGTTTCGGCGCCATTTTGTCGATAATTTGACAATTAAGAGAGGAGCGTGCCCAGTGGCCCAGACGCCCAACGTGATCGGGGTGGTCGTCATGCAACGCCTGAAGGAAATGGACTTGGCGGCGACCCCCGAGAACTACGAGCGGGTCTTTTACGAACTCTCCGGCCTGCCCCGGCCGGAAGCTGTGCAGCCGCAGACGGGCCCCGACAGCAGCTTCTACGCGGAACTGATCGCAACCCTGCGCGCGATGATCGAGGACATCGCCAACAAGACCGACCACCTCGCACAGGACATCGGAGACCGCAACAAGAACCTGCAAAACAGCGTCAGTTCCCTGAAGAGCAGCCGGGAAAAGAGCGAAATCCTGCGGCTGCTGTCCCTGGTGGTCACCCAGGCGGGGGGCATCCAGGACACGGTGGAGGCCAGCCATCGGGAGCTGACGGAGACCCGCCAGACCCTTCAGGCCATGCAGCAGGAACTGGCCGAGACACGCCAGCTGCTCAACGAGGACGCCCTCACCGGGGCGCTCAACCGGCGCGGCATGGATCAGGTCCTCATCCGCGAGATCGCACGCGCCCAGCGCAACCGGACCAAGCTCACCGTGGCCATGGTGGACCTGGACCATTTCAAGCAGATCAACGATACCTTCGGCCACGAGACCGGCGATCAGGTGCTGATCCAGTTCGCCGAACTGATCCGGTCGGTGATGCGCAAATCCGATGCCCTGGTACGCTACGGCGGCGAGGAGTTCACCCTGATCCTCCCGGAAACCGAAGCCCGAGGTGCCCGGTTCGTGCTCGGGCGCCTGCAGCAACTGCTCGGGGACAGCCCCTATGTCTACGGCGACCACACCATCC
>JBJKSP010000462.1:0-4256 GCA_046703865.1 Thiobacillaceae bacterium | reverse complement strand
ACAGACCCCGGAGAGCGCAACGACAGCCGCTATGAGGCGGTGGGCCCCACGGCCGTCATCGCCCCCTGGAACTTCCCCCTGGCCATCCTGGCGGGCATGAGCGCCGCCGCGCTGGCCGCCGGCTGTTCCGTCATCCTCAAGCCTGCCAGCCTCACCCCCGTGATCGCCTGGCATTACCGAAACTGCCTGCTGGAGGCCGGCCTGCCCGAAGATGCCGTGCAGTGGCTGCCGGGCGCCGGCGCCGAGGTGGGCGACCGGCTGGTGGGCCATCCCGACCTCGCCGCCATCGCCTTCACCGGTTCCCGGGAGGTGGGGCTGGCCATACTGGAGCGGGCCCACGCCCGGGTGCCGGGCCAAAGGCTGGTAAAGCGGGTGGAGTGCGAGATGGGCGGCAAAAATGCCGTCATCGTGGACCAGGATGCCGACCTGGACGAGGCCGTGGCAGGCATCCTGGCCTCCGCCTTCGGCTACCAGGGCCAGAAATGCTCGGCGGCCTCCCGGGTCATCGCCGTGGGGCGCGTTCACGACAGGCTCGTCGACCGCCTGGCCGCTGCACTGGATGCCTATGAATACGGCCCCCCCGAGGACCCGGGTCACGTCCTGGGCCCCCTCATCGACGCCAGGGCGGTGGAAAAGGCGGGCCGCTACCTGGAACTGGGCCAGGGGGAGGGGAGGTTGGCCTACCGGGGGCGCGTCCCGCAAGGGGGATACTATTTCGCCCCGGCCATCTTCACCGAAATCCGGCCGGAACACCGCCTGGCCCGGGAGGAGATCTTCGCCCCCATCCTGGCGGTATTGCGGGCGCCAGAATTCGGGACCGCCCTGGACATGGCCCTGGACGGCGAATATGCCCTCACAGGCGGCCTGTACAGCCGCCTGCCGGAGCACCTGGCCCGGGCACGGGAGCGCTACCGGGTGGGCAACCTCTACCTCAACCGTCGCATCACCGGCGCCAAGGTGGCGGTCCAGCCCTTCGGCGGCGTGGCCCTGTCGGGCGGGGGCATCCAGGCCGGCGGACCGGAATATCTCAAACAGTTTGTGGGGATGCGCTCGGTGGCGGAAAACACCCTCAGGCACGGTTTCGTACCCTGAGGCAGACGGATCAGGTTCGAAACGGCGGGACGACCAGTCCCCGGACCGGGCCGGGCATTACGGCAGGCTCATCGCCCACCGCACAGGGTTGTTTGGTTGCTGTCGAACGACGGCCCGGACTCAGGCGTGTGCCTCACTCACCACCGTCGCCCTTGTCTTGCCCCGCCTCATAGGCGGTACGCACGGCGATGATCAGCAGCACAATGAAGATGACGAAGGTGGGCAGGACCGCGACGTACCATGTCTGGCCCAGCCAGAACAGCGTACAGACGTAGCCCAGCAGGTAGAAGGCAGCCAGGGCAACGTGGAGGAAGTTCTTCGCCGTGTGGGTTAGATGCGCCATGTTGCGCCAGAGCCAGATGCTGGCGACGATGAGAACCGGCCAGCCAACTCCGAAGATGACATCACCGAGCGATTCCATGGATGCCTCCATCGTGTTAATGAGGAATGTTACCGAGTAGAGCCGCTCAACGATTCAATAATTCATCGAGGCCGAGCCCCGGGTTCACTCCACGATCTTGTTGATGGGCAGCTCGATGATGCCTCTCGCCCCGGCGGCATAGAGGCGGGGGACCAATTCCCGCACCCGCTTTTCCTCCACCACCGTGGACAGCTCCAGCCAGTCCGGATCGGCCAGGGTGGAGACCGTGGGGGTGGCCAGGGCGGGCAGGATGGCCAGCACCTGATCCAGCCCGGCACGGGGCGCGTTCATGGACAGCAGCACCCGGGTGGCGGCGGCGATGGCGCTCCGGAGCAGCATCAGCAGGCGCTCGATCTTGTCCCGTTTCCAGCCGTCCTCCAGGGCATCGTGATTGGCGATAAAGCGGGGCGTGCTTTCCAGCACCACGTGCAGGATCTTCAGGCCGTTCGCCCGGAGGGAGGCCCCGGTCTCGGACACGTCCACGATGGCGTCGGCCAGGATGGGAGGCTTGACCTCCGTGGCGCCCCAGGAGAACTCCACCTCGGCCTCCACGCCATGTTCTGCCAGAAAGCGCCGGGTCATGCCCACCGCCTCGGTGGCGATGCGCCTGCCCTGGAGGTCCGCCACGGATTTGAAGGGCGAATCCTCCTTGGCGGCCATGACCCAGCGCACCGTGCCGTAGTTGGGCCAGGGCGCCCTCAGGTCGGCCAGTTCCTCCACCTCGGCGCCGGTCTCCAGGACCCAGTCCAGGCCGGTGATGGCGCAATCCAGGATGCCGTGGCCCACGTATCGCGCCATCTCCTGGGGGCGGATCAGGATGCACTGGACCTCCGGGTCGTCGATGTCCGGGTAATACGAGCGCCCGGAGATGCGCAGGTCGTAGCCGGCGCGCACGAAGAGCTTCTGGGTGGTGTCCTGGAGGCTGCCCTTGGGGATGCCCAGGCGAAGGCGGGTGTCGTTCATGGTCGGGCCCGGTCGAATACAGAACAGCAACCATAAAGCATTCCGGGCCCGGGTGCCCGATTCAAGGTACGCCCTAATCATCCCGACGCAGTACCATTAATCGTTTAGGAACAGGACAGCGGAGAACCAAGATGACCCACCCCCTCGCCGGCAAGCCTGCCCCCAAAGACAGCCTGACGGACGTGGCTGGCCTGCTGAAGGCCTATCACGACGTACCCGACCCGGGCGACCCCGCCTGCCGGGTGGCCTTTGGCACCAGCGGCCATCGGGGCAGCGCCTTCAAGGGCAGCTTCAACGAGGCCCACATCCTGGCCATCAGCCAGGCCATCTGCGAATACCGCCGGCAACAGGGCATCGACGGGCCGCTCTACGTGGGCATGGACACCCACGCCCTGTCGGCCCCGGCCCAGCGCACCTGTCTGGAGGTGCTGGCCGCCAACGGGGTGGAGACCCATTATCAGGCGGACGGCGGTTTCACCCCCACGCCGGTGGTATCCCGGGCCATCCTGGCCTGGAACCAGGCCCACTCCGAACTGCGGGGCGACGGCATCGTCATCACGCCCTCCCACAACCCGCCGCCGGACGGCGGTATCAAGTACAACCCGCCCCATGGCGGCCCGGCGGACACCGATGTGACGGGCTGGATCGAGGCGCGGGCTAACGCCCTGATGGCGGCGGGAAACCGGGAAGTGAAGCGCCTGACCCACGAGCAGGCCCTGGCGGCGCCCAACATCCACGCCGGCGACCTCATGGGGCCCTACATCGCCGACCTGGAGAACGTCATCGATTTCCAGGCCATCCGCGACGCCAGGCTCAAGATCGGCGTGGACCCCATGGGCGGGGCGGCGGTGGCCTATTGGCGGCCCATCGCCCAGCGTTACGGCCTGGACATCCACGTGGTGAACGACAGGGTGGACCCCGCCTTCGCCTTCATGACCCTGGACCACGACGGCAAGATCCGCATGGACTGCTCCAGCCCTTATGCCATGGCGGGCCTGGTGGACCTGAAGGACCGCTTCGACATCGCCTGGGGCAACGACGCCGACGTGGACCGCCACGGCATCGTCACCCCCTCCCTGGGGCTCATGAATCCCAACCACTACCTGGCGGTGGCCATCCACTACCTGCTCACCCATCGTCCGCGCTGGTCCGAGGATGCCGCCGTGGGCAAGACCCTTGTGAGTTCCGCCCTGATCGACCGCGTGGTGGACGGGCTGGGCAGGCAGTTCGTGGAGGTGCCCGTGGGCTTCAAGTGGTTCTCCCGGGGACTGCTGGAGGGCCGTTTCTGCTTCGGCGGCGAGGAGAGCGCAGGCGCCTCGTTCCTGCGCAAGAACGGCACGGTCTGGACCACCGACAAGGACGGCATCATCCTGGGCCTGCTGGCCGCCGAGATCACCGCCGTCACGGGCAAGGATCCGGGCCGCTACTACGAAGACCTGGCCGCCCGGTACGGCGCGCCATTCTACGTGCGCATCGATACCGCCGTCACCCGGGAACAGAAGGCCGCCTTCCAGCGGCTCAGTCCGGAGCGGGTGAGCGCCGGCACCCTGGCGGGGGACCCCGTCACGGCGCGGCTCACCCGGGCCCCGGGCAACGACGCCCCCATCGGCGGGCTCAAGGTAACCACCGCCAACGGCTGGTTTGCCGCCCGGCCCTCGGGGACCGAGGACATCTACAAGCTCTATGCCGAGAGCTTCAAGAGCGCCGAACACCTGCAGGAGATCGTGCTGGAGGCCCAGCGGATCGTGGCCGATGCGCTGGCTACCTGAAGGTCCGAGAT
>JBJKSP010000461.1:0-2839 GCA_046703865.1 Thiobacillaceae bacterium | reverse complement strand
GTCCACCACCTTGTTGTAGCGCTCGCCCTGGGTCACCAGGCCCGAGGTGTACTGGGCCTCGATCTCCTTCACCTCCTTCTCTGCGGCTGTGAGTATCTCGGGCTTCTGGGGCGGCATGAGCATGTCCTGCATGCAGATGGAGATCCCGCCCCGGGCGGCCATGGAAAAGCCGGTGTACATCAGCTTGTCCGCGAAGATCACCGTCTCCTTCAGACCGCACTTGCGGAAGGCGGCGTTGATGAGGCGGGAGATCTCCTTCTTCTTGAGCACCTTGTTCACGTGGGAGAAGTCCAGGCCGGGTGGCAGGATGTCCGACAGCATGGCGCGGCCGGTCACCGTCTCGTAGCGGTTGATCTTCTCCACCAGGTGGCCGTTCTCGTTGTACATGCGCTCTTTCACCCGCACGGTGATCCGGGCGTTGATATCCACCAGCCCCGACTGCCATGCGCACCGCAGCTCGTCGGTGTTGGCGAAGATCATGCCCTCCCCCTTGGCGTTGATGCGCTCCCGGGTCATGTAATAAAGCCCCAGCACGATGTCCTGGGAGGGCACGATGATGGGATCCCCGTTGGCCGGCGAGAGGATGTTGTTGGAGGACAGCATCAGGGTGCGCGCCTCCAGTTGGGCCTCCAGGGACAGGGGCACGTGCACGGCCATCTGGTCGCCGTCGAAGTCGGCGTTGAAGGCGGTACACACCAGGGGGTGCAGCTGGATGGCCTTGCCCTCGATGAGCACCGGCTCGAAGGCCTGGATGCCCAGGCGGTGCAGGGTGGGCGCCCGGTTGAGCATCACCGGGTGCTCGCGGATCACGTCTTCCAGGATGTCCCAGACCACCGGTTCCTGCCCTTCCACCATCTTCTTGGCCTGCTTGATGGTGGTGGCCAGGCCCATCACCTCCAGGCGATGGAAGATGAAGGGTTTGAACAGCTCCAGGGCCATCAGCTTGGGCAGGCCGCACTGATGCAGCTTGAGGGGGGGGCCCAGTACGATCACCGAACCCCCCGAGTAGTCCACCCGCTTGCCCAGCAGGTTCTGGCGGAAGCGGCCGCCCTTGCCCTTGATCATGTCGGCCAGGGACTTCAAGGGCCGCTTGTTCGCGCCGGTCATGGCCTTGCCGCGCCGGCCGTTGTCCAGCAGCGAATCCACCGCCTCCTGCAGCATGCGCTTCTCGTTGCGCACGATGATCTCGGGGGCCTTGAGCTCCAGGAGACGCTTCAGGCGGTTGTTGCGGTTGATCACGCGGCGGTACAGGTCATTGAGGTCGGACGTGGCGAAGCGGCCGCCGTCCAGGGGCACCAGGGGCCGCAACTCCGGCGGCAGCACCGGCAGCACCTCCAGGATCATCCAGTCCGGCCGGATGCCCGACTTCTGGAAGGCCTCCAGCACCTTCAGGCGCTTGGCGAGCTTCTTGATCTTGGTCTCGGAACTGGTCTTGGAAAGCTCGCTGCGCAGCTTCTCCACCTCGCTGTCCAGCTCCAGCGCCCTGAGCAGTTCACGGATGCCCTCGGCACCCATGCTGGCCTTGAATTCTTCCCCGTATTCCTCCACCTTGGCCAGATAGTCGTCCTCGGTGAGCAGCTGCGCCCGCTTCAGCGGCGTCATGCCCGGCTCGGTGATGACGTAGGCCTCGAAGTAGAGCACCCGCTCGATGTCCCTCAGGGTCATGTCCAGCACCATGCCCAGGCGGCTGGGCAGGGACTTGAGGAACCAGATGTGGGCCACGGGGGAGGCCAGCTCGATGTGACCCATGCGCTCCCGGCGCACCTTGGACAGGGTGACCTCCACGCCGCACTTCTCGCAGATCACGCCCCGGTGCTTGAGCCGCTTGTACTTGCCGCACAGGCACTCGTAGTCCTTGATGGGGCCGAAGATCTTGGCGCAGAACAGGCCGTCGCGCTCCGGCTTGAAGGTGCGGTAGTTGATGGTCTCCGGTTTCTTGACCTCGCCGTAGGACCAGGCGCGGATCTTGTCCGGCGACGCCAGGCCGATCTTGATGGCGTCGAATTCCTCGTCCTGGGTGACCTGTTTGAAGAGATCGAGCAGTGCCTTCATTCAAAACCTCCGGTTTTGAGGGGATGGGTGCGGGATGGGGTGCTTCCCATCCCGCATTCCCGAATCAATAACGTTCCAGATCGATGTCGATGGCCAGCGAGCGGATTTCCTTCACCAGCACGTTGAAGGATTCCGGCATGCCCGCATCGATCTTGTGTTCGCCCTTGACGATGTTCTCGTACACCTTGGTACGGCCGGTGACGTCGTCGGACTTGACGGTGAGCATCTCCTGCAGGGTGTAGGAGGCACCGTAGGCCTCCAGCGCCCAAACCTCCATCTCGCCGAAGCGCTGGCCGCCGAACTGGGCCTTGCCGCCCAGGGGCTGCTGGGTGACCAGGGAGTACGGGCCGGTGGAGCGGGCGTGCATCTTGTCGTCCACCAGGTGGTGCAGCTTCAGGATGTGCATGTAGCCCACCGTCACCGGCCGGTCGAACATCTCGCCGCTACGGCCGTCGTACAGCCTCACCTGGGTCTTGCCAGGGGTGAACCCGAGGCGCCCCATACGCGGATCCTCATCGGGATAGGCCAGGTCCAGCATGGACTTGATCTCGGTCTCGTGGGCACCGTCGAACACCGGGGTGGCGAAGGGCACGCCCCCGCGCAGGTGGTCGGCCAGCTCCATCACCTCGGCGTCGTCCAGGGACTTGAGGTTTTCTTTCTTGCCCGAGGTGTTGTAGATCTTCTCCATGAGTCCGCGCACCTCGCTGGCCTTGGCCTGGCGGTCCAGCATCTCGCCGATGCGCAGACCCAGGCCCTTGGCAGCCCAGCCCAGGTGGGTCTCCAGGAT
>JBJKSP010000460.1:0-5775 GCA_046703865.1 Thiobacillaceae bacterium | reverse complement strand
GGCAAGGGCATGGCCGGCGGACGGCTCGTCCTGTACCCGCCCAAGGCCTCCTCGTTCGAGGCCCACAACGCCATCATCGTGGGCAACACCTGTCTGTACGGCGCCACCGGCGGCGAGCTGTACGCCGCGGGCATGGCCGGCGAGCGCTTCGGGGTGCGCAATTCCGGGGCCCAGGCGGTGGTGGAGGGCGCGGGCGAGCACTGCTGCGAATACATGACCGGCGGCCACGTCGTGGTCCTGGGCGACACGGGGCTCAACTTCGGCGCCGGCATGACCGGCGGCTTCGGACTGGTCTACGACGAGCGCGACCAGTTCATGCACCGATACAACAACGAGCTGATCGACCTGAACCGCATCAACGACGAAAAGACCGTCGAATACCGCGCCTTCCTGAGGGAGAAGCTGCAGAAGCACGTGCTCTACACGGGCTCGGCGCGTGCCCGCTGGATGCTGGAACACTTCGAGGACGTGGTGAACCGATTCTGGCTGGCCAAGCCCAAGGCCCTCACCCTGGACAGCCTGTTGAAGGATTGACGCCATGTCCGACGTTTTCCAGTTTCTGAACATCCCCCGCCGGGAAGGCGCCAAGACTGCCGCCGAGGTGCGCCGCGTCCAGTTCCGGGAGATCTACGCCCAGATGGACGCCGACCAGGCCAAGGAACAGTCCGGCCGCTGCCTCGCCTGCGGCAACCCCTATTGCGAGTGGAAGTGCCCGGTGCACAACTACATCCCCAACTGGCTCAAGCTGGTCCAGGAGGGGCATCTGTTCGAGGCGGCGGAATTGAGCCACCAGACCAACAGCCTGCCCGAGGTCTGTGGCCGGGTCTGTCCCCAGGACCGGCTGTGCGAAGGGTCCTGCACCCTCAACTCGGGCTTCGGCGCGGTGACCATCGGCCAGGTGGAGCGCTACATCTCCGAGACCGCCTTCGCCCACGGCTGGCGCCCCGACATGAGCCAGGTCCAGCCCACCGGCAAGCGGGTGGCCGTGATCGGCGCCGGCCCTGCCGGGCTGGGCTGCGCCGATGTGCTGGTTCGCAACGGGGTGCAGCCCGTGGTGTTCGACCGCTATGCCGAGATCGGTGGCCTGCTCACCTTCGGCATCCCCGAATTCAAGATGGAAAAGAGCGTCATGGTGCGCCGGCGCGAGATCTTCGAGGGCATGGGCGTGGAATTCCGCCTCAACACCGAGGTGGGCCGGGACGTGGGCTTCGAGAGCCTGGTCGACGAATACGACGCCGTGTTCCTGGGCATGGGCACCTACAAGTTCATGCGGGCGGACATCCCCGGCGAGGACCTGCCCGGCGTCAAGCCGGCCCTGCCCTTCCTCATCTCCAACGTGAAGCACTGCCTGAACATGCTCGGGCCGGACGAGGCATTCGTGGACATGAAGGGCCTCAGGGTGGTGGTCCTGGGCGGCGGCGACACCGCCATGGACTGCAACCGCACCTCCATTCGCCAGGGTGCCGCCAGCGTGACCTGTGCCTACCGCCGGGACGAGGCCAACATGCCCGGCTCCCGGCGCGAGGTGGCCAACGCCAAGGAGGAGGGCGTGCAGTTCCTGTGGAACCGCCAGCCCGTGGAAATCGTGGGCGACGGCAAGGTCGAGGGCATCGAACTGGTCACCACCGAGCTGGGTGCCCCCGACGCCCGGGGCCGGCGCACCCCGGTGGTGGTGGAGGGTTCCGAGGAGGTCATCCCCTGCGATCGCGTCATCGTCGCCTTCGGCTTCCGCCCCAATCCCCAGCCCTGGTACGCCGAGTTCGGCATCTCCACCGACGCCGCCGGCCGGGTCGTGGCCAAGGGGCAGCAGCACGCCTACCAGACTGCCAACCCCAAGGTCTTCGCCGGCGGTGACATGGTGCGCGGCTCCGACTTGGTGGTCACCGCCGTATGGGAAGGCCGCGAGGCGGCCAAGGGCATGCTGGAATACCTGGGCGTTTGGTAAGCAGCATCCTGTGGGCGCGACCCGCCGGGTCGCGACGCGCCGGAATCCATCCCTGCTACCCGAGGTCGGCCAGAACGAAGAACTCCCGGTTGCCGTCTCCGCCCGGGATCGGGCTGTCCAGCCAGGCGCGGACGTGAAGTCCGCAGTCGGCGCAGACCGATCGGATGCGCCCTTCCACCTCTGCGTATAGCCCCGCGTCCTTCACCAGTCCCCCCTTGCCGATGCCCGCCGGTCCCACCTCGAACTGGGGCTTCACCAGGGCCAGCACCTGGCCGCCGGGCCTGAGCAGGGCCGGCACCCGGGGCAGCAGCAGGGCCAGCGAGATGAAGGAGGCGTCGGCCACCACCAAGTCGAAGCCGCCGGGCGGGGAATGCCCGGCCAGGTCGCCGGGGCGGAGGCCGCGGGCGTTGACGCCCTCCAGGCAGGCCACCCTCGGGTCTGCGCGCAGCCTGGGGTGGAGCTGGCCATGCCCCACGTCCACCCCCACCACCCGTGCCGCCCCCGCCTGGAGCAGGCAGTCCGTGAAGCCGCCCGTGCTCTGGCCCAGGTCCAGGCAGACGCGGCCGGCGACGTCCAGCCCGGACTGTTCCAACGCGCCCGCCAGCTTGAGCCCGCCCCGGGAGACGTATCGGTCGGCCGCATCGGGGACGACCTCCAGGGGCGTGTCCGCAGCCAGATCCTGGCTGGGCTTGGCGACCGGCTCCCAGCCCCGCCCCGCGTCGAATCTTACCCTGCCTCCCGCGATCAGGCGCCGGGCGGTGGTGCGGGAAGGGGCGAGCCCACGGGAGAGGAGGAGTCGGTCGGTCCTCACAGGGCGTCCAGCAGCTTCATGAAATTGCGCTTGGGCTTGTGGGCCAGGCGCACCTCCGCCAGCCAGTCGCCGAATTCCCCCGCCCGGCCCAGCCCCCGAAGCAGGTCGCGCACCGCGCGCATCAATTCGGCCCCTTCGGCGTAGGCATCGTTGCGCCTCTGATCGACGATGGGATGGAGTGCCCGTCTGTAAAGGATGATGGCCTCTTCCGGCCGGGACGGTGCCAGGGCACGGGCCAGCGCCACCAGGACATGGGCATCGCACAGGCCCGCCTGGGCCTCTGCCAGGGCCGCGTCCAAGTCCTTGTCCCACAACAGGGCCTGCACCAGGGCCGTGAAGTCGGGGCGTTCCGGGCGTGGTCCGAACAAGGGCCGGTAGTGCTTGTGGTGGAGGAGTGCCGCTTCACGCAGGGCAGCGAGGGCGCGGGTCCGCCAGTCCACAGCCCGGTCCGTCCGCCGGGCGCGTTGCATGAGCGTCTTGTAGCCATCCACGCCCATCCTGTGACCGAACTGGCTCCAGGCAAGTGCCATGGCGTCACTTTCGCGGTGCCGGCGGAAATACTCCTCCACCAGGAAGTCCTGCAAGCGCCAGTCCGGGTCCTTCGGGAAGGCGGCCAGGCCCTGCTCCGCCCAGTCCAAGGCCTCGTCGTGCCGGCCGGCATTGCGATAGATCTCGGCGATGCGCAGGAAGGCGTAGGGGCCGGACAAATCCTTCTCGATGACCTCCACAAGATCGTCCGGTTCGCCGGCCATCTTCGCCAGCGACTCCATGATGTGGGTGATCGCATAGCGATCCCCGCCGCGTCGTGCATCTTTGGGCCCAAGTGCCGGCAGCCGGTCCCAGGCGGCCCTGGCCAGGCGCGCGTACGCCACCATGCCGGCCTTGCCCAGGGCATCCAGGTAGGCTTCGGGGCCTGGCCAGGTCGACCATGGGTCGCTCATCTGCCGCTCGAACAGCCAGCGGGCAAAGCCGGCCGGCTCGGGTTTCGCCTCGGCGCAGGCACGCACGTGCAGGTCCACCAGCCGGCCCAGCAACTCGCTCATGTAGCCGTCCGAGTCGTCGCAGGTCTCCAGGGCCTTGTGCAGACGCTCGATGGCGTACTCGGCCAGGCCCATCAGCCCTGCCCCTTGCAGGCCCTCCAGGGCGTCGATCATCCCGTGTACCCGGCGGGCGAAATCGGGCATATCCTGGTAATCGAGGAAGTCGCGCACCCGGGTCACATCGGTGACCAGTTTCCGGAATTCCGAAGCGGGTCCGTCGGCCCGGGCGGCCAGCAGCAGCCGTTCCCGGGTGGTCCGGTCCCGGCGCGCCACTTCAAGCAGCCATTCCACCAGGCGGGCCTTGTCCTGTCCCTCCAGGAAGGCGCGCACCTCGTCCTCCTTGCCGCGGCGCTTGCCTTTCCTTGCGCCCTCCCCCTCGGGGGGAGGGGCGGGGAGAGGGTCGCTGTCTGGGCCGGAGAAGGGACTCTCATCTCCCGACGCCAACCGCGCCAGTGCCAGTGCGACCAGATGCTTGCAAAACTCGCCCCGATCCCCCACCGGACAGGTGCAGTCCCAGGCCAGCTCGTCCGCACGGGCCTCGACCCGGGCGTGGTAGGGTTCTGCCCCGGTCCCTGCCACAGCTCCGGCCACCCGATCCTCCTCGTCCACCATCAGGTCCACCCGACCCTCCCGGAAATAGGCCTCGCCGCGCTTATAGGCAGCCGGGCCGGCGAGGACTTTCAGCTGTTCCGGGAGGATCAGGTCTTCAAGCATGGGCTCAAAACTCCTATGGGTCAGACAGCCGTTCACGGGATGCCGCAGAGGGACTTCGGAGGATAGAGGGGGCCATTTCCAAACGGATTGTAGGAGAAGAGGTGCAGCAGGAGACCATGGATGTCGCTCCGGCGCGCACGAGCGCTTATCGCCGGTCGGCGGGTGGAGCTGGGCCCCTACGATTGCTGCGGATGCCAAGGCCCGGCCTAGGTGCCCAGCTAGGTCACCTCCCGTCGTTCGATGGCCCAGTCGGTGTCATCGCTGGGGGGCACGCTAACATGGAACTCGAAGCCAGGCATGTGGAACAGATGGCGATCTCCCCCTTCCTGCTTGGCCCGGTACAGGGCGGCATCGGCGTGGCCGAACAGGGTATGGGTATCTTGGCCGTCCCGGGGAAAGAGGGAGATGCCAATGCTGGTGGTGATCAAGAGCTCGCGTCCGTCCACCTGGAAGGGCATGCGCATGACCTCATTGAGGCTCGCCGCCAGGATCGCTGCTTCGTCCTCATGGGTCAGTGATTCCATCACCACCACCAACTCATCGCCACCCAGCCGGGCCAGGGTATCTTCCGCACGCACGCGTGCCTGAAGGCGGCGGGCCGCTTCCCGCAGCACCCGGTCACCTTCCCCGTGGCCATGGGTGTCGTTGACCTGCTTGAAGCCGTCCAGGTCCAGGAACAGGATGGCCACCATGCTGCTACGGCGCTTCGCCCGGGCGAGGGCATGCTCGGCGCGGGAGCAGGCAAGCAAACGATTGGGCAGGTCCGTGAGCGAGTCGTAGTGGGCCATGTATTCCAACTGCGCCTCGTAACGTTTGCGTGCGGTGATGTCCTGGAATAGGGCGACAACGTGTTCCGGTTTGGGGCTATAGACAGAGATGGAAAACCAGGTGGTCAGGGATTCGAGGTAAGTCTCCAACTCTTCCGGCTCGCCTCCCGAAGCCACTCGGCTGAAGCTATCCAGTACCTCCGGGTGGTTCTCGCGGACCAGCGGCAGGAACTCGGTAAGCCACTTCCCGCGTACCTCGCGCCAGCCGGTCTGGGTGAAGAAGGCCGGGTTGGCATCGAGGAACTGAAAGTCGGTGGGACATCCGGCCTCGTACCACAGCCTGCCATAGGCCAGGCCATGGTTCATACGCTGAAACAGGAAGCGGCAGGTCTCCTCGCCTCCGCACGCTTGCGGCTCTGGCCCCAGGTCTGTGGTCGGGTTGATGGCTTTCTCCGGATCAATCACGATGACATGCCGGGTGTTGCGAGGGCCTGACAT
>JBJKSP010000459.1:0-6149 GCA_046703865.1 Thiobacillaceae bacterium | reverse complement strand
AATCCCTACCTTTTCAGGGAGCACATCGCTCCCAATATCGCCGCGAAACGCAAGGGGGTCGCCATCGAGAACCCCCCCATCGCCGCGCCCTCCGAGGCCTTGGCCGGAATCGCCGGGCTGGTGGTGGTGGAGGGGGTGGGGGGGTTCCGGGTCCCCTTGTCCGCCAGCGCCGATGCCGCCGACCTGGCCCTGCGCCTGGGCCTGCCCGTGGTCCTGGTGGTGGGCATGCGCCTGGGCTGTCTCAACCATGCCTTGCTCACCGCCGAGTCGGTGGCCGCCAGGGGCCTGAGTCTGGCGGGCTGGGTGGCCAACCGGATCGATCCGGCCATGGCGGCCTATGAGGCGAACCTGGCCGCGTTGGATGCCCGTCTGCATGCCCCGCTGCTGGCGGAGCTTCCCCATCTAGACCCAGCCGATCCCGGGCGGGCGGCGCGCTACCTCTCACCCCATAAGGTGAGCGAGTTGGTCGATCGTATCGGACTTGCCTAAATTACTCAGTAAAAAAATCAGATACTTGGTCATGTACGACTTGCTATACATTCTCTAGGCCGGTAACTTATTCGTGCGCGGTCATATAAAACCTTACGATATCCGTTGCCGCGCCTTTGTGAGGAGAGAGGGCATGAAGGTGCGGCGCATCTTAACCGCTTCATTGTGGTTTGGGACCGGTCAGGCTCTGGCCGACTGGCAGATCAACTTCCAGACCCCCGAGACCGAGGTCGCTCACCGCATCTACGACCTCCACATCTTGGTGCTGATGGTCTGCCTGGGCATCTTCATCGTGGTGTTCGGCGCCATGTTCTACGCCCTGTTCAAGCACCGCAAGAGTGTGGGACACGAAGCGCATCCTTTCCACGAAAATACCACCGTCGAGGTGATCTGGACGATCATCCCCTTCTTCATTCTGGCGGGCCTGGCTTGGCCGGCGACCAAGGCCGTCTTGGACCAGAAGGACACCAGCAACCCGGACCTCACCATCAAGGTCGTCGGTCACCAGTGGAAGTGGGAATACGATTACATGAAGGACGGGGTCAAGTTTATGAGTGTCCTGGCCACCCCCCAGGATCAGATCGACAACAAGGCCCCCAAGGACGAGCATTACCTGCTGGAGGTGGACCAGCCCATGGTGGTGCCCGTGGGCAAGAAGGTTCGCCTGCTGATCACCAGCGACGACGTCATCCATGCCTGGTGGGTCCCCGCCCTGGGTGTAAAGCAGGACGCCATTCCAGGCTACATAAAGGATAGCTGGTTCCGGGTCGACAAACCGGGCATCTATCGCGGCCAATGCGCCGAGTTGTGCGGCAAGGGGCACGCCTTTATGCCCATCGTCGTGAAGGCCGAGCCCGAGGCCGATTACCAGGCCTGGCTGGCGACCAAGAAACAGCAGCTCGCCATGGTGGCATCAGAATCCAACAAGACCTTTACCCTGGCGGAGCTGAAGGCCAGAGGTGAGAAGGTCTACAAGGCGAACTGCGCCACCTGCCACCAGCTCGACGGCAAGGGCATTCCAGGGGCCTTCCCGGCCCTGGCCGGAGACAAGGTGGTGAACGGGGACAAGGCAGGGCACATCACGACGGTGCTGCACGGCCGGCCAGGCACGGCCATGCCGGCCTTCGGTCCCCAGTTGCCCGACGTGGACATCGCAGCCGTCCTGACCTACGAGCGCAATAGCTGGGGAAATCAGGCAGGCGAGGTGCAACCGGCGGACGTCAAGGCTCTACGCAAGTAGGATAGGAGGAGAGACATGAACAGCACAGCGGCCCCCACCGTCGACGAACTCCAGCACGGCCACCATGGCGCCCCCAGCGGCCTGTGGCGCTGGGTGACCACCACCAACCACAAGGACATCGGCACCCTGTATCTGTGGTTCGCCGCCTTCATGTTCCTGATGGGGGGCAGTATGGCCATGCTGATCCGGGCCGAACTGTTCGAGCCGGGCATGCAGGTGGTGCGGCCGGAGGTCTTCAACGAGCTCACTACCCTGCACGGCCTGATCATGATCTTCGGGGTGATCATGCCCGCCTTCACCGGCTTCGCCAACTGGCAGGTGCCGCTGATGATCGGCGCCCCAGACATGGCCTTCCCACGCATGAACAACTGGAGCTTTTGGCTGCTGCCCGTGGCAGCCGTGTTTCTGCTTGGCTCCATCTTCCTGCCCGGCGGGGCGGTAGCAGGCGGTTGGACCATGTACCCACCCCTCTACCTCCAGGGTGGCATCAGCTATGACCTGACCATCTTCGCCATCCACATCATGGGCGCCAGTTCCATCATGGGCGCCATCAACATCATCACCACCATTCTGAACATGCGCGCACCGGGTATGAATATGATGAAGATGCCCCTGTTCGTGTGGACTTGGCTCATCACCGCCTACCTGCTCATCGCCGTGATGCCCGTCCTGGCCGGCGCGGTGACCATGCTGCTGATGGACCGCAATTTCGGCACCCACTTCTTCAGTGCCGCCGGTGGCGGAGACCCGGTGATGTTCCAGCACATCTTCTGGTTCTTCGGCCATCCAGAGGTCTACATCCTGATCCTGCCCGCCTTCGGGATCATCTCCACCATCATCCCCACTTTCGCGCGCAAGCCACTGTTCGGCTATGCCTCCATGGTCTACGCCACGGCCTCCATCGCCATCCTGTCCTTCATCGTGTGGGGACACCATATGTTCACCGTGGGTATGCCGGCGCCCGCGCAGCTCTTTTTCATGTATTCCACCATGCTGATCGCGGTCCCCACCGGCGTGAAGGTGTTCAACTGGGTGGCCACCATGTGGAAGGGCAGTCTCAGCTTTGAGACCCCCATGCTCTTCGCCATCGCCTTCGTGTGCCTGTTCACCATCGGCGGCTTCTCCGGGCTGGTGCTGGCGTTGGCGCCGGTGGACATCCAGTTGCAGGATACCTACTACGTGGTGGCCCATTTTCACTATGTGCTGGTGACGGGGGCGCTGTTCTCCATCTTCGCCGGCGTCTACTACTGGCTGCCCAAGTGGACCGGGCACATGTACGACGAGCGCCTGGGTAAATGGCACTTCTGGCTGTCCGTGGTTTCGGTGAACGTGCTCTTCTTCCCCATGCACTTCCTGGGCCTGGCCGGCATGCCCCGGCGCATCGCGGACTACGCCCCGCAGTTCACGAATTTCAACCAGATCGCCTCCATAGGGGGGTTCGTCTTCGGGTCTAGCCAGATATTGCTGCTGATCGTGATCCTCAAGTGCATACGTGCCGGCGCCAAGGCCGAAGCCAAGGTCTGGGAGGGGGCGCATGGACTGGAATGGACGGTCCCTTCGCCGGCGCCCTACCACACCTTCGCCACGGCCCCGGAGGTGAAGTGAGCGATGTCGACCGGCGCAATCGGAAGACCGCGTTGTGGTTGTTGGCGGTGGTGATCGCTTTGTTCCTGCTGGCCTTCTTCGGAGTGACCTCATGACCGGAGACGTGCAGCGGGCCAATGTCCGGACGATGAGGCGGCTGCTGATCTGTGCGATGGGCATGTTCGGATTCGCTTTCGCCCTGGTGCCCCTGTACGGCGTGTACCGCAATCTCACTGGGCTGGGACGGGACGCGGTCCAGCCCCTGGTGAGCAATACCCAGGTGGACTTCAGCCGCAGCGTGTCCGTGGAAATGTTGGCCAATGTGCAGGATGGCTCGATCTGGCGTTTCACCGCGCCTTCCGAGACCCTGACGGTCCATCCCGGCCAATTGGTACAGGTGGATTACGAGCTGGTAAACCTCACCGACCGTCCCGTCACGGGTCGGGCGGTGCCCAGCTACGGCCCGGTTGCGGCGGGCCGGTATTTCAAGAAGATCGATTGCTTCTGCTTCCGGAGCCAGCACCTGGCGGCCCGGGAAAAGACGACCCTGCCCGTGGTGTTCGTGATCGATCGCAGACTCCCCACGAACATGAAGGCGATCACCTTGTCGTATACCCTGTTTGAACAGACGAGGGGGTCCGGTGCGTGAAGGCCTGGCGCGCAGTGTTCTGGAGCTTTTTCGGTGTCCGCCGTGGGCAGGACCTGGAGGCGGATGCCGAAGGTCTCACACTTGCCCAGGTAGTCGTGGCGGGTCTGGTGGGGGCGATCCTGCTGGTCCTGGCCCTGGTGGGCGTGGTTTATCTGGTGACGCGATGAGGAGGTGAAGGTGATGACGACTCATGCCGGCCAACCCGGGGGCTATTATCTCCCCGATCCTTCCCACTGGCCCATCGTTGGGTCCTTGGCGCTGCTGTGTCTGGCCCTGGGGGCGACCCTGACCATCCACGGAATCGGCGGCGGCGTCTGGCTGCTGGCGGCAGGGGCCGTGATCTTGGCGACGATGCTGGCCGGCTGGTTCGGTCGAGTGATCCATGAAAGCGAGGGTGGCATGCACAACTCGCAGGTGGACCGCTCCTTCCGATGGGCCATGAGCTGGTTCATCTTTTCTGAGGTGATGTTTTTCGCCGCATTCTTTGGCGCCCTCTTTTACGCCAGGAACATCGCCGTACCCTGGCTATCCTCTGGCGACAACAGCTTGCTGTGGCCGGGTTATGCGGGCGGCTGGCCTACGGAGGGCCCGGGCATCAAGACCCCTTTCACGCCCATGGCGGCTTGGGGCATTCCGGCCATCAACACCCTGATCCTGCTGTCCTCCGGCGCCACGGTGACCTGGGCACACTGGGGCCTCAAGAAAGGCAATCGCACCCAGCTCAACCTGGGGCTTTTCCTCACCATCGCCCTGGGCTTGAGCTTTCTGACCCTGCAGGCCCACGAGTACATGGAGGCCTACGAGCACATGGGTCTGACGCTCGGGGCCGGCATCTACGGCACCACCTTTTTCATGCTGACAGGCTTCCACGGCCTGCACGTGACCATCGGTACCCTGATGCTGATGGTCATCCTGGGGCGCTGCCTGGCCGGACATTTCAAGCCGGACCACCACTTCGGTTTCGAGGCGGTGTCCTGGTATTGGCACTTCGTGGATGTGGTATGGCTGCTGCTGTTTATCTTCGTATATTGGCTATAGGCCGTGGGCGGGGATGTAGCCTAGGTAATATGCGGACATGAGCAACAGGAAAAGCCCGAGGGACAACCCGATACGCCAGGTGAGCGCCTTGACTGTGCGCGTGCCCTCGCCCTTGTCGCGCACCAGGAATACGAGGGCGCTGGCCAAGCTGGCCAAGATGAGCACGATCAGAAGATAGACCACGTAGCGCATGGATGGACTCGCTTTTCACGGTCAGTGTAACGCCATCTCCCATGTCTGAGAAAGCTCGCCGTCGTCCGCGCTGGCTGCCGATGTTCGCGGCGGTGTTCTTCGCCCTGCTGACCGCCTGGCTGGGTCATTGGCAGCTCGACCGGGCGGAGCAGAAACGCGTGCTCCAGGCCAGGTACGATGCCATGGCGCGGTTGCCCACGGTGGACCTGGGGTCGGCCCGCGCGGACTGGCAGGACCTGCTCTACAGACGGGTGAGGGTGCGGGGGGGCTATGACGGCGCCTACCAGGTCTTCATCGACAACCGCATTTACCGGGACACTCCCGGTTACCACGTGGTGGTGCCCATACGCTACGCCGGCGGGGCGATCCTGGTGAACCGGGGGTGGCTGGCGGCGCGGGCCGACCGGAGGCTGGAGCCCCACGCGCCGCCGCCGGCGGGCGAACAGCAGGTCGAGGGCGTGATCGTGCCGGCCCGGACCCGCTTCCTGGAGCTTTCGGCCGACAGCGTTCAGGGCAAGGTCTGGGAGAACCTGAATCTGGACCGGTATCGTGACTGGTACCGGAGGGAACTGCCCAACGCGATGCTGCTCCAAACCTCATCCACCGCAGACGGCCTGGTGCGGGACTGGCCCCGTCCCAAGCTCGGGATCGAACGACACATCAGCTACGCTGTGCAATGGTTTTCCCTCAGCGCGGCCGTCGTGGTGCTCTATATGTATTTCGGAATCTGGAAGCCCCGGCGTGCAGTGGTCTAACCGCCTCAAACTCATCCTGATCATGGCCTTGTTCGCCACGCCCATTGTGGCCGCCTGGATCGCCCACGCCGTCTGGCATCCGGGCAAAGCGGAAAGCTATGGGGAATTGCTGGAGCCCCGGGTCCCCACGCTGGCGGGTTTGGTGGACGACCATGGCCAGCCGGCCAGCCTGGAGGCGTTGCATGGCAAATGGGTCCTGGTC
>JBJKSP010000458.1:0-4907 GCA_046703865.1 Thiobacillaceae bacterium | reverse complement strand
GGTGGCCGCGGTGGCGGTCGTCGCCCAGGCCGTCTGGGGCATGGCGCTCAGGCTCTGCACCGATGTACAGCGTGTCACCCTGGCCGCTGCCGCCACCTGCGTCCTGCTGGCCTGGCCCACCGGCTGGAGTCAGGTCGGCGTGATCGCGGCCTCGGCGGTTATCGGTACCCTCCTGTTCAGGCCCGACCAGACAGGCAGCCCGGACCCCCAGACCATCGCCGTCGGACGGCCCGCCGCCGTGGGTCTGCTCGCGCTGTTCTTCATCCTGCTGGTGGCCTTGCCCATGCTGGCCCAGGCCTGGCCGGACAAGGTCTTGGTGCTTTTCGATGCCTTCTACCGGGCGGGTTCCCTGGTCTTCGGCGGCGGACACGTGGTCCTGCCCCTGCTGCAATCCGCGGTCGTGCACACCGGCTGGGTCACCAACGAGGCCTTCCTGGCCGGCTACGGCGCGGCGCAGGCCCTGCCGGGACCGCTGTTCACCTTCGCCGGCTTCCTCGGGGCGGCCATGAGCTTCGAGCCCCATGGCTGGCGCGGCGGGTTGTTGTGCCTCCTCTCCATCTTCATGCCTTCCTTCCCGCTGCTGGGCGGGGCGCTCCCGTTTTGGGAGCGGCTGCGGCACAACCTCCGGATGCAGGCCGCCCTTGCGGGCGTGAACGCGGCCGTGGTCGGCCTGCTGCTGGCCGCCCTGTATCGCCCGGTCTGGACCAGCGCCGTCACGGGCCCGGCCGACTTCGGACTGGCCCTGGTCGCCTTCGTGGCCCTGAAGTTCTGGAATCTGCCACCGTGGTCGGTGGTCATCGGCAGTGCCCTGGGGGGCTGGCTGCTCGGCGCTTTAGGGTAGCCGCAGTCCAGGGCCAGCCCTCAAGTCGATTGCATCGGGAATGGGCACGGCAACGATGGTCCGGCCCTGGAATGATCCTAAAAATCTCAGTTGGACGGGCCTGATGGTGCGTTTGGGCGGATGTCTGGCGCGAAGCGACGACGCAGCAGGGCCGTCCCCTGCAAGGAGGAGCGACAAAGCCAGGCGCCCGACCGGGCGTGCCAGCGGGTGCGTAGCGGCCCACCCAATAGGTGACGGCTATCAAAGCCTGCACGCTCAACATTGATGCGCGTTTTCATGGATCGAGAAGCGGTCAACTGAGGTTTTTAGGATGATCCAAGCCCCTATCCCGTTACCTTTGCGGGGCGGCGTGCAGGGCTTCATCACCCGGGTGTAAGCGCTGGTGATTGCCGGTGGCCAGTGCATAGATGCGCAGCAGATCCTCCTCGGTCACGTCGACGAAGGTGTCGAGCTGGCTCAGGGCATAGACGAAATCCGCGTGCTCGATCGCCTCGATGCCCGCGGCCTTGGCGGGCCGCATGGATTCATGCAGGAATGCCGGGTAGCGGCGCCAGGGGAACAGCGCATTGAACAGGAGTGCCGTGACGAACATGATCACGGCGTTGATGGCCACCGGCGTGAGGACATACTGATAACCCAGCGCCGCCACCGAAGGCCCGCCGATCACCGCCACCAAGGCCGTGGCACCGCCCGGGGGATGCAGGCAGCGCAGATAGTGCATGGCACCGATGGCCAGGCCCACGGCCAGGGCGGCGGCGAGTACCGGATCGCCGATCAGCTTGGCGCAGGTGACGCCGACGATGGCGGAGACGATGTGTCCGCCCAGCAGCGGCCAGGGCTGTGACAATGCACCATGGGGCACGGCGAAGAGCAGCACGGCGCTGGCCCCCATCGAGGCCACGATGGGCACCAGCGCATCCGCCTGTACGTAGAGACCGCTGACCGCAAACAGCGCCGGGATGCAGAGAATGCCGCCGAGCAGGGACGCGAGGCGCTCACCGTGGCTGACGGGGCTGAACTCGAGGCCGATGAAGTGACTCAACGTCCGCCAATCGAGTGGCCGCGGCAGGAACCCGGCCTTCAATCGCAGCTCCAGACATGCGGTCGCATCATTCCGCCAATCTCGCTCACCTGTTTCACATAACCGCAGGGAAACCGCCGAAACAGATGGCCCTCACCGTCGCGTTCAACTTCGGCTTGCAAGATCGGATTCACGCCACCCCCCATGCTTCAAAGCCCGACAGGCTGCAGTATGGAGATATGCTTATCAAGCGATATTATTTTGTAGTTTCAATCGAATTCTTCGATATAAACGCGATTTCTCAGGCCATCACACAGGGCTCCCGAGTTGCGTCTTGTGGTTCACTTCTGCCCGATTCCGTCAAGCCGGAAAGCTGTTTACACAATAATCAGGGAGCTCTTGCGAAATCCTCATTCCTCGGGGGCCGGCACCTCATCCTCATAGTCGCTGCCCAGGTCGATCCCCAGTTCCTCGGCCACCTCCACCCAGTAGGGCTCGGCCTCGCATGAGCAGCAGTCGCACCACGCGGCGATGCCGTCGTGCATGCTGGCGCGCTTTTGGGCCGGCTGCTTGGCGGGTGCCGTCGACGGATCGGCCGTGGCTTCGGGCCGCGTCGCCGCGTCATGGGCTGGAGAGCCGGATCGAACGTTGGTCATGTTGCGTCCCTCCCTTGGTCGATATCTAGCGGCCCGGGATTCACCCGCTCGCCGCCTGGTTCATCCTTTGCAGCCGCTGGGCCAGGGCCCCCACGATGCGCCGGGCGAGGGGCGCTGAGTAGCGCATCAATTCCTCCAGCATCTCCGGCGGCAGGGTCAGGACCACTACCTCGGTCTCGGCGGTGACGGTGGCGGTGCGCTTCTCGCCCAGCAGATAGGCCATCTCGCCGAACAGTTCCCCTTCCTCCAACTGGCCCAGGCGCTTTCGTTCGTCGCCGATGGCCTTGAACAGGCCCACGGTGCCCGAATAGAGGAAAAAGGCCGTGGTGGAGTCGTCCCCTTCCTCAATGATGATCGTACCTTGAGTGTAGGTCCTGCCGTACTTGGCCAGCAGGCGGCCGGCGCGGCCGAAGACGTAGCCCTCCAGCTTGTTGGCCCCCGCGCCGCTTCCGGCCAGGAAAAGCCTTTCCAGGGCGGCCACGTCCACCTTCCCCAGGGCATAGAGGAACTGGGCCCAGAAGTAGAACGCCACACAGGCGAAGTAGGCGCCGATGAGGACGAACACCACGCCGCCCAGGGCGCCATAGACGCTGCGGTACTTCTCCACGTGGAAGAGTTGGCCGAAGACGAAATAGAGGGCCAGCAGGGTGAGGGTGGCGAGGGCCGCGGTGGCGGCTGTCCGCCTGATGGCCGGCCGGCGCATGGGCAGACGCCAGTAGGCGGCAAAGATCAGGCCCCAGACGGCCAGCAGCGCCACCAGCCCGTTCAGGACCTGAAGCAGGTCGGCCCGGCCAGCGCCCAGGAGGACGGGTTGGGCCAGAAAGCTGAGCACGCCCCGGGTGGTGGCGGCCAGGCCCACTAGCAGGAAGGCGATGGGGATGATGATCAGGGGCAGGATCCAGGAGGTCACCAGCTTCCGTTTGGCCTCTTCCGGAAAGATGATCTTGAAGGCGCCCTGCACCGCCTTGACCAGGCCCCGGGAGGAGAGGAGGAGGGTCAGGAAGCCCACACCGCCGGCCCCGAGCTGCACCTGCTGGGGGATGAAGCCCATGTCGGACAGTTTTGCCAGATGGAACTGGTCGTACAGGGCGGCCAGCAGGATGGTGGCGGTATTCGAGCTTTCCGCCAGGCGGGCCAGCCATTGGGTGGCATAGGTGAGCAGCAGCAGCAGGGGCGTGGCGGAGAGCAGGAAATAGAACGCGGTGGCCGCGGCGTGGTTCTGCAGGCCGTTCTTCAGGAACAGCCGCCAGCTCGTGTAGGCCACCTGGGCGAGCCAGTCCAGGCTGTCACGGCGTCGTTCTAGGGTCAGGGCCATGGCGGTGTGCTTCCAAGGGCGATGGCGGCATTGTAGCGGCGGAAATGCACCTGTTTTCGCCTGTGAACGGGCATGGCTGGCCCCGTCATCCCAGTCCGTTACAATATCTCTTTCACCCACCACCGGGTTTCGACCATGCCCCTCATCCGTCCCTTCCCCGCCCTGCGCCCCGCGCCCGGCCGCGCCCAGGAGGTCATCGCACCGCCCTACGACGTGATCAATACGGAGGAGGCGCGCATGCTGGCGGAAGGACGGCCCTGGAGCTTCCTGCACATCTCCAAGCCGGAAATCGATCTGCCGACGGGGACCGACCCCTACGCGCCGGAGGTCTACGCCAAGGCGGCCGAGAACATGAAGCACATGCTGGAGGCCGGCGTGCTGAGACAGGACGAGCGGCCCTGCTATTACGCCTACCGTCTCATCATGCGGGAGCACGTGCAGGTGGGGCTGGTGGCGACGGCCAGCGTGGCCGAGTACGACGCGAACCGCATCCGCCGGCACGAGTTCACGCGGCCGGACAAGGAGGACGACCGGGTGCGGCAGGTCGATGCCCTCAACGCCCAGACCGGCCCCGTCCTGCTGGCCTATCCGCACCAGACCGAGGTGGACGCCATCCTGGCGGCGGTGAGTCAGCTGGAGCCCGACGCCGACGCGGTGTCCGAGTCCGGCGTGCGTCACACCCTGTGGATGATCGACGACGACCGGTCCCTCCGGCGCCTGAACGAGCTGTTCGACGCCATGCCCGCCCTGTACATCGCCGACGGCCACCATCGCTCGGCGGCCGCCTCCCGGGTGGCGGCCGCACGCAGGGCCGCCAACCCCACCCATGGCGGGCAGGAGGCCTACAACTGGTTTCTGGCCGTGATCTTCCCCCATCACCAGATGCACATCCTGGATTACAACCGGCTCGTGAAGGACCTCAACGGCAAGACGGAGGAGGCGCTCCTGGCCGAGGTGGGCGGGCGTTTTGCGGTAGAACTCGCGCCCGGCCCGGTGCGCCCGACGGCCATCGGGGAGTTCGGGCTTTACCTGCGTGACCGCTGGTTCAAGCTCACCATCCACCCGGAGCTGATC
>JBJKSP010000457.1:0-8845 GCA_046703865.1 Thiobacillaceae bacterium | reverse complement strand
GCCCAGAAGCCGCGCACGCGCGCTACCCATTCATTGGCCACGGCTGCCCCCCTTGTCCTTGAGACTGATGTTGAGCTGTACGCCCTTGTCCTTCTCATCCTGGGAGCTGACCGTCAGCCCGCGGGCGGCCGCGCCCAATTTCAGCTGCGCCAGCCAGGACGCATCCGCCTGGGCCAGGGAGACGGTCAGCGCACTTCCGTCATAGTTCACCGCCTGTATCCGATTGCCGCCCCCGAGGGGCCAGGCCTGTCCGAGCCGGCCCAGCAGGCCCAGGAAGTCGTCGGATGCCGGATTGCCTGCGGCCGCGTGCAGGCGCTGGATCTGCTCGGACACCTGCCAGGCGGGATCCACCACGGCGGCGTGGGCGGGCAGGGCCTTTTCCGCCAGCAGTTTCATTTCCCGTTGGATGTGGGCGTTTTCGCTCGCCAAAATGGCCCAGTCCAGGGTCATCCCGGCCACGTGGATGCCCACCAGGGCGGCCACTCCCCAGGCCAGCGGGCGGACGAGCCGCGTCCAGTCCAGACGGTTGCGGCCGGGAGAGTATTTGCCTTGGAGCAGTCCCGGAAGATCCGGCCAGGGGGCCGTGCGCCAGTCCCAGGGACCGGCCGGCTCCACCACCATGGGCAGGGCGTCGCGCCAGCGGCCCCAGTCGGGCGTGCCCACGCCGCTTCCCTGGTAGACCTTGACCGCGCCGGGCAGTGTCCGCTGGGCCAGGGCCAGGGTCAGCCCGATGGGCGGGTCCCCGTCGTCCAGGGTGGCCCCTTCCGCGTTTCCCAGCCTGGCCAGACTGTCGCTGACGCGCCAGCCCACCGACCAATCGCCTTCCGTCCAGGGCAGCAGGAGATACTCGGGCAGCGCGTCGTCCGGGTGCAGGCCCAGGCCGGCAAGCTTGGACAGGATGCGGCCGAGCCAGCTGTCCTCGACCACGGCCAGGATCGCCTCGCCGCCTTCGCCGCGTTGCAAGACCACGGCATGGATGGCGTCGGCCTCCAACAGGCTCGCCGCTTCGGCGGCGGCCGGCAGGAGCGGGACCAACCGGCGCTCGGGCAGGTCGGGCAGCTGCACCTTGACGGTCAGCGCCAGTTCGCTAGCCAGCACGAGGCGGCAGCGCCTGTATTTGGGCAGGTCCTCCAGTCTGGGGCCGCTGCTCTGGAGCAGGCCGCTGTCATCCAGCAGTGCCCAGTTGCAGTCCGTGCCTTCCTGGAGGGAGTCCCGCCGCAGATAGAGGCGAAGTTCGCTCATCCTAGGTTCCTCAGTGTTACGCGTCCGTGGGATCCGGAGTCACAGATCGGCCCTCCAGATCAGCGTGGGTGGGCGCTGTCCTTCCCTGTGGTAAAGGGCCTCGTTGCCCAAGGCCAGGCGGTCGCGCCGGACGCGCGCCTGCACCAGGAAGTACTGGCTGGATACGGACAACAGGTTGGTCGTTGCGGTGAGCCCTTGGGGCAGTGCCAGCTGGAAATCCTGGAGATTGCGGTAGTAGGTGCGATCCCGCTGGGCGACCATGGCGTAGGCCGCGTCCACGGACAGACCCGGTACCAGGGCGGCCAGTACCTCGGCAGGGGCCGTGTTGACGTTGATGCTGGTCCGGATGGGAAGGGCGGTGACGAAGGGACGCAGACGGTCGAGGATCTGGCGGTTGAATCCCTTCACGCGGAGCAGTTCGTTCACGTTGACCAGGGGGCGGTTGGCTGGATGGTAGGGCGGGGACAGGGCCGCATAATACTTGGATTCGGCGCCGTCCTCATTCATGGGCGTGTCATCCGCGTCCAGCCAGTCCACCACCGGCGGGGCCAGGTTTGCCGGGAGCTGGAGGGCCTGAAGCAGCCGATCGAAGATGGTCAACTGGGACTGATCCACCTTGCCGCCCAGGACCAGGTTGTTCAGGTTGAACCGGCCATCTTCGTCTTCGATCCAGCCCGACAGCTGATAGCCTTCCGCCTCCACGGGCGGCAGGCGGGTGGCCCAGGCTTCGCCGAGATAGTCCACGCTGCTGTGAAGCGCATCGTCCTGGAGCACTGAGGCCCCCCATTGTTCGGCCGCCCGCAGTACCCATCGGGCCTGCTCCACATGGATGAAGTTGTCCATCCGGCGCCATTCCACCTGGGAGCGGAACATGAAGCTGCTGACGGCCAGGGCCGCCAGGGCCACCACCAGCATGGCCACCAGCACGGCTGCACCGCCCTGCCGCCCCGCGGCAGGGACGCGTGTGCCCTTACCCGGTATTCTCATCCTGGTCGCACCGTTACCGTCATTGCACACGCATCACCCGCTGCAAGGGGGTGCCGTCGGCCTCGGCGATGTCGAGCTCGATCGCGCGGGGCATGGGATGCGCGGTACTGGCCGGCCAGCCGGTCAGCCACTGTCCATTCGGATCCAGGAATCTGAACGCACAGGAACGCAGCCCGCCCAGCAGGGTGGAGTCCCTCGGCACACCCGCGGGATCGTTCGCGTCGGGCCAGACCAGCCGCGAGAGGACCTTGCCTGAGCACCGGTAGCCGATTCGCTCCACACCCTGGTCCGCGTCCTCGGGGAGCAGGCGGAAGAATTCGAATTGCACGGTACCGCTCTGGTCCGCCTGGAAATGGAGGCCGCCGCTGAGGGGGTGCAGCGGGTCGAACCGGACTACCGCATTGGACAGGTCGGACTCCATCCACGCAAAGGCGGCGGCCAGCGTGTGCCAATGCTCCATCTCCGCGGTGGCCCGGCGTTGCGCCTGGAGCACGGCATCCAGGGCACGGTAGGACACCACTGCGAACAGGGTCAACAGGACCAGGGCCACCAGTATCTCCATCAGGGTGAAACCATGGTTACGGCGGACGCCTCCCGGCAATCTCATTGCGGCTGGGTCAGAAAGACCACGCTGTGCTGCAGCGTATGGCCGGGTTCCTCCCGGCTGGCCACCGTGACGTCCAGTCTTCTGAAGCGTGGATTGGGTGTGGTCTTGACCACCTGTTGGACCACAAAGGCCCGGTTGGCGAAACTCTCCTCCCGGGTGGTGGTGTCTGCGCTGGGCCATTCCTGCTGTGCGGTGCGTTCGGACATGATGTTTTCGGCCAGCCACAGGGCCAACATGTGGTCGCGGTATTCGCCCACGGCATCGGTGCCCACCCCCGAGGCGCGCAGGGCCGCGGTCAGGCCGATGGCCACGATGGCCAGGGCGACCAGCACCTCCAGGAGGGTGAAGCCTTTGGCGGGGGTGCTCACGTACCGTTCTCCGGGGCGAGGGCGGACTGGAAATGGCCGTCCAGTCCGGTGATCACGGCGTGGGCGTCTCCCAGGGCGAGCTCCACGGACAGGTCATGGGCACCCAGGTTGCCCAGGCGCACGCGCTGGCCGAGATCCAGGGGTTGTCCATCCACCCGGATGTTGAGGATGTAGATGCCGTCGGGCAATTGACGCGGGTGCAGCAGGTCGTCTCCCCGCACCACCACCCAGTCCGGTCCCTGGTCGGTGAGTTGCCGGGCCTGGAATTCATACCCGCCGTCGCGCCCGATCCAGGCCAGGGGCGTGCCGTTTTCGTCGGATTCCTCGCTGGCCAGGCCCAGGAGGAGGGCCAGGCGGTTGCCTTCCTCACGCACCACTGCGTTGGGGTTTGGCCGCAGGGCGACCACCGCCGTGGAGATGCCGATCCCGATGATGACCAGAACGACCAGCATCTCCAGCAGTGTGAAGCCGCCGGTTCGCCTGGGGACGGGCTCAGAGCATCCAGTTGCCGATGTCCGCATCCTTGCCTTCCCCGCCCTGCTGGCCGTCGGCCCCCAGGCTGTAGACATCGATCTCGCCGTGCCGTCCGGGGTTGAGATAGAGATAGGGGTTGCCCCAGGGGTCCTTGGGCAGCTTTTCCAGATAGCCGCCGGCCTTCCAGTTGTTCGGAATGGGCTCGATGGTCGGCTTGGTCACCAGGGCCTGCAGACCCTGCTCCGTGGTGGGATAACGGATGTTGTCCAGCCGATAGAGCTTGAGGGCCTGGACGATGGCGGCGATGTCCTGTTTGGCGGCGGCGATGCGGGCCTCGTCCGGACGGTCCATGATCTTGGGGGCGATGATGGCCGCCAGCACGCCCATGATGACCAGGACCACCATGAGTTCGATGAGGGTGAAACCCCGTTGTCTACGCATATTGACCTCAGTTCGTTTGGGTTCCGGGTAGTTTAGTGGCAATGGGCCGCTCGTTTCGCGCCATCCGCTTCCACCTCCTAATGCACCAGCCGGTTCATCTCGATCAGGGGCTCCATGGTGCCCAGGACGATGACCATGACCACGCCCCCCATGATCAGGATCAGCAGCGGTTCGAGCAGGGCGGTGAGCGCGGACAGGCGCGTCTCCACCATCAGTTCCTGCTGGAGCGCCGCCTGCTCCAGGACCCGGGAGAGTTCGCCGCTGGCCTCTCCGCTGGCCACCAGGTGCAGCAGCATACCCGGGAAGACCCCTGCCTGTTTCAGTGCCCGGCTGATGCTTTGGCCTTCCCGCACGCTGGCGGCGGCCTCCGTCGTGGCCTTGCGGAAGACCTCGTCGTCCAAAGCCGCGCCGGCATGTCCCAGGGCGTTGACGACGGGCACACCGCTGCCCACCAGGACGGCCAGGGTGTTGGCGAAGCGTGCGCTCGCCAGGCCGTTGCGCAGTCGGCCGATGATGGGCAGGCGCAACAGGAAGCCGTGCCAGCCTAGGCGGGCCGCCTTGATGGCCAGCAGGTGGCGGACGAGAAAGGCGCCCGCCAGGACCAGGATCAGACCGATCCACCAGGTTTGCCGGACCACCTCGGACACCAGGATCAGGGCACGGGTCAGGTAGGGCAGGGACTGATGGGACTGTTGGAACACGGAGACCACCTGGGGCACCACGTAGGTCAGCAGGACGCCCACCACCAGGCAGGCGACCACCATGACGATGATGGGGTAGATCATGGCCATGCTCACCTTCTGGCGCAGGGCCTGGCCCCGCTCCATATAGGCGGCGAGCCGTTCCATCACCTGGGGCAGGGCGCCCGATTCCTCCCCGGCCTGGACGATGGCGGCATAGTAGTGGGGGAAGGCCCGGCCATGGCGGTACAGGGTTTGTCCCAAGCCGTGGCCGGCGAGGACGTCCTGGTGCACGCTGGCCAACACGGCGCGCATCCGGTCCGCCTCCTGTTGCTCCACCAGGGCGGCCAGGGCCCGTTCGATGGTCAGCCCGGCGTTCAGCAGGGTGGCGAACTGGCGCGAGAACAGGGCCAGGGCCAGGGTGGGAAGCCGCCGCCCTCCCGTCACCACCGATACGGAGGTTGCGTCCCTGGGTGTGATCTCCTCCGCCAGCAGTCCCCGTTCCCGCAACCGGGCGCGCACCATGCGGGGGTGGTCAGCCTCCAGCTCGCCCCGGTGGCGGGCACCCCGGGCATCCACCGCCACATAACGCCAAGCGGTCATCGGCGCGTCCCTGCGGGAGTCTGCGGTTGGCAGTTTGCAGTCGGCGGCGAGTCCGGGTTCCCCTGCCGACTGCCTGCTGAGGACTGAGGACTCCTCATGTCGCCTCCCGGGTCACCCTCAGGACCTCCTCGATGGAGGTTTCCCCTGCGCGTATCCACCGCAGGCCGTCTTCCCGCAGCAGGCTCATGCCTTGGTCCACGGCGTGCTGGCGGATGAGATGCTCGCCCGTGCCGTCGTGGATGAGCCGGCGCAGGGGTTCGTCCACGGTCAGGAGCTCGTACACGCCGGTGCGGCCCCGATAGCCGCTTTGGTTGCATTGCTCGCAACCGGCCGCGCGATAGGCCTTGGCTGGGGGTTTGGAGGTATCTAGGGTGGCCCATTCCTTGGCGCTGGGTTTGTAAGCCTTCTTGCAGTTCGGGCACAGCCTGCGCACCAGACGCTGGGCCAGCACGCCGATCAGGCTGGAACCGAGCAGGAAGGGCTCGATTCCCATGTCGGTCAGACGGGTCACGGCGCTGGCCGCGTCGTTGGTGTGCAGGGTGGCGAGCACCAGGTGACCGGTGAGGCTCGCCTGCACCGCGATCTGTGCGGTCTCCAGGTCGCGGATCTCGCCCACCAGGATGAGGTCCGGATCCTGGCGCAGGATGGCACGCAAGGCACGGGAGAAGCTCATGTCCACGCGGGCATTGACCTGGGTCTGGCCGATACCGTCCAGGTCGTACTCGATGGGGTCCTCCACGGTCATGATGTTGAGCGAGGTATTGTCCAGACGGGACAGGGCGGCATAGAGGGTGGTGGTCTTGCCCGAACCGGTGGGACCGGTGACCAGGACGATGCCGTGGGGCTCGTGGATGAGCCGGTCCACCCGCTCCAGCACCTCGGGTCCCATTCCCAGGCGGTCCAGTTGCAGGTGCTCGGCATCCTTGGCCAGCAGGCGCAGCACCACGCGCTCGCCGTGGCCCGTGGGCAGGGTGGATACCCGCACGTCCACGGCCTGGCCCCCGAGCCGGATGGCGATGCGGCCGTCCTGGGGCAGGCGCTTTTCCGCGATGTCCAGGTCCGCCATCACCTTGATGCGGGAGGCCAGGGCGGCGTGCAGCGCCCGCGGCGGCTCGAACACGTCCTTCAGCACGCCGTCGACGCGGAAGCGCACCACGGACCGGATCTCGAAGGGCTCGATGTGGATGTCCGAGGCCCCTTCCCGCAGTGCCTGCATGAACACCATGTTGATCAGCTTGATGATGGGCGCGTCGTCGTCCGCCTCCAGCAGGTCCTGGATGCGGCGGCTGTCCTGCATCAGGCTGCTCAGTTCCGCCTCGTCGCCCAGGCCGTCCAGCAGGCCGCTGGAATTTTCGCCGTCGGCATAGCTGGCGGAGAGGGCGGCCTCGAATTCGCCCTCGGGCAGCAGGGTCACCGTCAGTGGCAGGCCGTAATGCCGGCGCAGCTCCGCCAGGGCCTCAGGACGCGTGGTGGGCCGCACGGTGACGGACAGGCCGCCCTTCGCGTCAGGAACGACGAGCACGCCCGTGGACCGGGCAAAGGCATAGGGGATGCGCTTCAACGTCGAACGGCTCGTGTCACGGCTTGACCGGGGTCGTCTCCTGACGCGGGCTGGTGTCCGCCTTGTTCTGGACTGCCGGAGCGGCTTGCCCCGACTTGGGCAGCTCGTCCAGGGTGGGTGGCGGCATGTCGGGCAGAATGACGTCGTGCCCCGGTCCCGAGCCCTTCTGTTTCCCCAGGATGTAGTCGTAGCGGGGATTGGTCACCGCGGCGGCATCGGCCGAGTTCCGGATGTTCACCGGGCGCAGGAAGTTCATCAGGTTGGTCTTCTTGTGCTCCCGCGTGTTGTAGCGGAACAGGCGGCCCAGGAGGGGGATGTCTCCCAGCAGGGGCACCCGGTCTTCCGTGTTGTCCACCTCGTCCTCGATCAGCCCGCCCAGGACGATGATCTGGCCGTCGTTCACCAGCACCGAGGTATCCAGGGAGCGCTTGTCCGTGGCGGCCAGGGTGGGGTTCGTGGACGGCTGCAGCTTGGACACCTCCTCGGAGATCTTCAGCATCACCGTGCCCCCCTGGCTGATCTGGGGCTTGACCTTCAGGGTCAGGCCCACGTCGGTGCGCTGGTAGGTGGTGAAGGGACTGACGCTGGTCGACGAGGCCCCGGTATTGGTATAGGAGCCGGTTGCGAAAGGCACGTTGGAACCCACCGAAATCTTGGCTTCCTCGTTGTCCAGGGTGAGCAGGGTGGGGGTGGACAGGATGTTGGCGCCGGCCTTGTTCTGCAGGGCGGTGGCCAGCACGCCCAGGCTGTAGACCTGGACGGCGGGAGTAAGAACGGTCGTGGTTGTGACGCCGTTGGCGACAGTAGTACCTGTAGTTTGATCAACCAAGGTCTTCAGTCCGCCTCCCAGACCGATGTTGAGGCCTTGGGTGGCACCGGTTAAGGCATTGGCGGGATTCGAGGACAAGACGCCGATGTTGTTGGTGCCGCTGTTGCCGAAACCGACGATGCCGTTGGAGCCCACGTGCATCCACTGGATGCCGAACTGCGCCGCCTTGTCCTCCGAGACCTCGGCGATGATGGCCTCCACCAGCACCTGGGCCCGGCGCACGTCCAGCTTGTCCACCACCTTCTTCAGGTTCTCGTAGATCGCTTCCGGCGCGGTGATGATGAGGGCGTTGGTGGCCCCGTCGGCCTGGATCATGCCCGGCCCGCTCACCTGGCCCTTGGAGGAGCTGGCGGCCGTGGGCGTGTGGGCCTGCGCGCTTGCGGTGGTGGTAGCGGTGGATGTGCCCTGGGACGGGGAAAGGGGCGAAGTGTCCCCGCTCATGATGTCGCGCAGGGTCTTGGCCACATCCGTCGCATTGGCGTTCTTCAGATAGATCACGTGTACGTTGCCCGCCACGGGCGTGGGCTGGTCCAGGGAGGCGACCAGGGACTGCACCCTGCTCACCATGCTGGGGTCGCGGGAGCGCACGATGAGGCTGTTGGAACGATCGTCCACCTCCACCTGGGGCTGGTCGAAGGCGGTCCCGCCAACCCCGGGGCCGCGCGTGGGCGAGAATACGCGCGACACCAGGGCGGCGACCTGGTCGGCGGAGACGTATTTGAGGGGGATCAGCACCGGCTCTTCGATATCGGCAACGTCCAGGTTGTCGATCACCTGGGCCAGGCGGTTGATGTTGTCGGCGTAGTCGGTCACCACCAGGGTGTTGGTGGCGGAATCGGCGTTCATGGTGCTGTTTGGGCCCACCAGGGGGCGCAGGGCCGCCAACAACTGGAGGGCGGGCACGTGGTGCATGGTGAAGACCCGGGTGACCATCTCGCCGCCGACCCGGCTCCGGCGGCTCCTTTTGCTGACGGGCTGGGCGTAGAACTTGGCGTCCGCTTCCGGGACCACGCGCACCACGCCGTCCGACTGCACCGCCGCATAGCCCTGCAT
>JBJKSP010000456.1:0-3386 GCA_046703865.1 Thiobacillaceae bacterium | reverse complement strand
CCCTTGACGCGCGGGTCCACCACGAAGGTGCGCCCGGTCATCTCGCTCATGGCCTTGATCACCGCCGAGATGTCGGCGTTGACGAAATTCAGGGTCACCTTCCCCGACGGCGGGTCCTTGGCCGCCTCAGCTCCCCCCGCCCAGCTCAGGCAGGCCGCGAGCAGTAATACCCAGAACCATCCTGATGCCGGCTTCATTTGTTTTCCCGTGGGGGTGGGCGGTAGAACCGGCCGCGGGGCCAGGCATCCATGAGTCGAGCCGGAACGTCCGAGTTGATTTGGGCCGGATTGTCCGAAATAGGAGATGCGGCGGCGGTCTTGTCCTCCGTTCGCAGCCGCAGTTCCCTTTGTGCTTGCGTGGTGAGAAGGATCACACGATCCCTTTCTATCTGTTTGAGCTTGACGCCGGGAACCACCTCGTCCCCCGGGAATGCGGCCACTGCACCATGGGGGGCCTGGAAGGTGGCGAATCCTCCGCCTTTGGCGCCGGCGAACACGCCCGTGAGGAGCAGTCCGTCCAGGGAGGCGGGCCGCGCCTCCTCAGCCCTGAAAAGCCGGCTGATCATGTTGAGCTTGTTTACGGGCTGGGTGATGGTCGCGGACGGCAATCGAGCCACCGGACCCGGCGCCGTGAGTTCCGTCAGCCACCGACCGGCCAGGATGATCGCCGCAACGGTGAAGACAATGCCAGTCATGCGAACCGCCGCATCGAAGGCTGCGGGTACGGCGAGAACGGGGAATTTCAACAGTTCGATCTTCACTGCGCGGCATTATAAGATGGCCGGCCCGATGTGCGACGTAGGGAAAGTATAATTTTGCATTGTTTTGCATTGTATCCGCTGCCGTCTTCGGAACCGAGATCACGACACCTCCCGGACCGGTGGCGAGCAGACCGATAACACGCCAGGCTGCAGCGTGTGCATCGATACGACGGGAAGGCGATCGAGAATGCCGGACAAACCGCACTGTACGGGAAAGGCCCCGAAACGGTGGCTGCAGAACCAGGTCAAGCCCGGATCGACTCCAAGTGCCGAACGCCGAAACTTAAAGAGGGCTTGGCCGGCGGAACGCTGGCCAAGCCCCCTCCAGACATCAATACGCCCTTTCCTTATCGGGTGGGCCCCTTATTTCGGCAAACTGGCATAGTAGGCGGCCAGGTCTGCGATGTCCTGGTCACTGAGCTTCTTCGCCGCCTTGATCATCATCCTGCTCTTGCCGTGTGCACCCGACCGATACGCCTTCATGGCCTTGGTGAACGCGTGCACGGACATACCCGCGATGCCGGGGTTATCGGCGTCCCCTTTGCCGTTGTCTCCGTGACAGTCGGCGCACATCTCGGACTTGGCCTTCCCGGCCGCGGCGTTACCTGCCCAGACCGGTCCGGCCAGTAGCAGACCACCACCCAATGCCATTACCAGCGCCACTCTGATCATTGCCGTCACCTCCATGTCCTCGGGCTTCTCAATGCACCCTGATGTTCAGCCTGTCACTTGGGCAGGCTGGCATAGTAGGCGGCCAGATCGGCGATGTCCTGGTCACTGAGTTTTTTCGCCGCTTTCTGCATCATGTGGTTGTGTTTCGCCCCGGACTTGAATTCATTCATGACCTTGGTGAACTCCTCCACCGACATGCCAGCGAGGGCCGGCCCGGAATCCCCTTGGCCGGCGTCGCCGTGGCAGTCTGCGCACGAATCGTCGGCCATGTTCTTGCCGGCACTGATATTCCCCGCGGCCCAGGCCGATCCGGCCAGCATGATGCAACCGCCCAATGCCATTACCAGCGTTTTTTTAATCATTGAATGTCTCCTTCATCGCAAGTGTCACAATCATTCCATGGCCAGGCCATGGGCTCGCTGCAGGTCGCCGTTGGGCGACCGTCATGCAGATTCGACGCGTTCGGGTGAGGGACCGCCGCCGGATCGCTTGAAAATTCTGGGGTTGCGACATTATCACGAAACGTCGGCGAACTTTACCAAATCGCTGATGGCTGGAAAGGTAGTCGATCACGGGCGTGTCTGAAATTGATGCGTTTGCATCAGAAAGCCGCTCAGGTCGTCTATCCATGCGGCGGATGAAAAAAGGCGAACCGGGGTCCGCCTTTCTCATCCTGGGAGAGCAATGCCAACCCCTACTTGAGGGTGTAACGCAGGGACACGGTCATGACATAGACGTTGGTGTGCAACGGTGACGTGCCGAGGGAAAGCAGGGTCGGCAGGGCAGAGGTGGAGCCGTTCTGGGCCCAGTCGGACTGGTGGTACTTTTCATACCAATAGCCGACCCGCAGTGCCAGGTTGTCCTTCAGCTGGTAGTTGCCGTGCAGGCCCAAGGCGGTCAGTTTGGACTTGAGGTCAGGGAGGTCTGCGGTGTTCGCGTAGCGCATCTTGCCCGTGAAATCCGAATAGACCAGGTCCGTCCCGAGGTCGAGCTTCTTGGGTATCGCCTTCCAGCTGATGCTCAGGCCAGTGGTTTGGGTCAGGTTGCTGTCGGACTCCAACCATGGGGTGTTCACTGGAGGCGTGGTGATATATGCCTGGCTCGCCTGGTCCGATCTGAGCCTGTCGTAGGTGTAGTAGAGGGTGGCCGAGAGCCGGTCGCTGAACACATAGGTGAGGGTGGGGGTGCCGGTCAGACCCGTGGCCTGGGTCAGGCCCAGGACCATGTTGTGGTAGTCGTCCTTGTAGTAATCCAGGTCGAAGCCCAGGGAGAGGCTGTCCTTGGGGGCGTAGGAGAGTCCGAAACCGACCTTGTCGCGGTGTCGGTCCGCCAAGTAAAAGGCCTCCATCAGGGGGTTGTTTGGATACAGGGGGTTTTCCAGGGACGGATCGTTGAGGAAGTGCGAGGCGTCCCGGGCCGAATAGGAATACTTGAGGTGGGTCTCCAGCTTATCCGTGGGATGCATCCTGATCTTGGCCCAGAAGGTCTTGTCCCGGGTTTCCCGCACCTGCATGTAGCTGCGGTTCATCTGGTTGTAGTCGAAACCGCCGGAGAGGATGGCGCCCTTGGGCAGGATATAGGCCGCCTTGGTGAGCAGCAGCCGCTGCTTGAAGCTGTAGGGCGTGTTCTTGCGCATGACCGGCGTGCCGGTGCCGGGATTCGTGGCCTGGTATACGTCCGTGATGATGTAGTCGTAAGCGTTGACGTCGGTCTTGTTGTCACGGTTGCTGTAGGTATAGCTGCCGTTCAATTGCAACCGGGGTGTGGGCCTGGAATTCACCTCCACCTTGGCCAGGGTGGTGTCCACCCGGCCGTCCAGGCTGTTCTTCGGCAGCGTGCCGGCCAGGGGCACGGACAGGTAGGACGCATTCTGGGTCATGCGGCCGAGGGCCAGTTGTCCGCCCACCCGGGTATGGTCCGTGACCTGGTAGCCGACGAGACCGCTGATCTGGTG
>JBJKSP010000455.1:0-2920 GCA_046703865.1 Thiobacillaceae bacterium | reverse complement strand
TGAAGGCCGCCAAGACCGACAAGCAAGTCATCAAATACCTGACCGACCGGTACGGCGATTTCGTGCTTTACCGACCGCCGTTCAAGCCGAAGACCTATCTGCTCTGGTTCGGCCCCCTGGGCTTCCTAGGGATCGGTGCTGTCGGCTGGTATATCACCCTGAGGAAGCGACGCAGTATCCAGGCCGCTACCCAGGTCAGCCAGGAAGTCCTGCAACAAGCTGCCAACCTGCTGGAAGCTGACGAAACCCAAAGCCCCGCCCCCCGAAGCGGAAAGATTTAGGAGACTGCGTTGAGTTCTTTTTGGTCCATTTCGGCCTTCTGGGGCCTTGCCGTGCTGTTCGTCGCCGTGGCCCTGGCCTTCGTACTGCCCCCCCTGCTGCGCAAGCGTGCCACCGGCAACGCCGCAGGGCGCCGCAGCATCAATATTGCGGTCTATCGGGATCAACTCAAGGAAATGGAGGCCGACCACCACAACGGCCTGCTCACCGACGAGCAGTTCAACACCGCGAAGATCGAGCTGGAAGCCCGCCTGGCCCAGGATGCCCTGGAGAGCCAGGAAACGGCCGCCCCGGTGCGCAAGGGCGGCCGGTGGCTGGGGTTCGCGCTGGGCGGTTCCATCCCGGTGCTGGCTTTCGTACTTTATTTTCTCCTGGGGACCCCCCAGGCCATCCTGGGCGTGACCGCCGGCAGCCAGGGGGCCGAGAACATGGCGGACAATCAGCAGATTCAGACCATGGTCAAGTCCCTGGAGGACAAGCTCAAGCAAGATCCGAACGACGGCCGGGGCTGGGCCCTGCTGGCCCGCTCCTATGTCGTCATGGATCGTTGGCAGGACGCCGTAAAGGCCTATGCCACCGCAGCCAAGCTCTTGCCCAAGGAGTCGTCGGTCCTTTCCGGCTATGCGGAGGTGCTGGCCGTCGAGGCAGGCCGCAACCTCAATGGCAAGCCCATGGACATGGTGCGCAAGGCACTGGCGCTGAATCCCAACGACGAAAAGGGGCTGGAGCTGGCGGGTGTCTATGCGTTCCAGAACAAGGATTACGCAAAGGCCATCAAGTATTGGAAACACCTGCTGGGGATCCTGCCGCCCAATGCCAGCTATGCGCAGGATATCCAGTCTGCGCTGGACCGGGCCGAGCGCCTGGCGGGAGGCGTGAACAGCTCGGGGCAGCCCCTGGACAACCTGTCCCAAATGGACCAGAAGCCCGTCTCGGGCGCCTCCATCAGCGGCATGTTGGAGCTGGCGGCGGGGCTCAAGGATAAGGTCAGCCCCAACGATACCGTCTTCCTGTACGCAAGCGCGGAGGATGGCGGCGGGCCGCCGCTGGCGGCGCTCCGGGCCACCGCCGGCCAACTGCCCATGAGCTTTCAGCTGGACGACAGCCAGGCCATGATGCCCAATAACAAGCTCTCCGACCACAGGAGCGTCATCCTCGTGGCCCGTGTTTCCAAGTCCGGTGCCCCGGAAGGCCGCTCCGGCGATCTCGAGGGAAAGCTCAGCTCGGTCAAAGTGGGCAGCAAGGGCGTGAAACTGGTGATCAACACCGTCACGCAATAGCCTCCCGGAAAATCTGCACACGATGGGGCCATCCCAAGGATGGCCCCATCTATTTTCCCGGATCGTCCATGAGGGGCCTCATGGCCGTAAGCAGGCTTGCGAACAGCCTGGGGTGCGCCTGTTCCTGCTGGGTCAGCAGGGCCTTCATCTGAAAGCGCTGCATGGGGAGGCTGAAGCAGGCGGGGCAATTCTCCGCCACCACCGGCAACCCCGCCCTGTTCGCGAAATCCCGCGTCTGGCGTTCACGGGCATACACCAACGGCCGGATGACCCGCACGTCGCCCGTGTCGTTCAGATAGTGTGCCCTCATGGTGCGCAGCTTGCCGCCGAAAAAGGCGCTCATGAGGAAGGTCTCGGCCAGATCGTCCAGGTGCTGGGCCAGGGCCAGCACGTTGTAGCCGTTCTCCCTGGCCACGCGATACAGGATGCCCCGCCGCATCCGGGAGCAATAGGCGCAGAAGGAATCGCCCTTCAGGTGCGTCCTGGCCTGCTCCACGATGGGTTGGCTCTCGTAGAAATAGGGTACCCCCAGCGAAGAAAGATAGGGCTTGAGGCCCGACGGGTCGTAATCGGGGGACTGGGGATCCACGGTGCAGGCCCCCAGTTCGAAACCCACGGGCGCCTTCTGTCTCAGGGACAAGAGCACATGCAGGAGGGACAGGCTGTCTTTGCCTCCGGACAGGCCCAGCAGGACACGGTCGCCCTCCCGGATCATGCCGTAATCCCCGATGGCCCGGCCGGCTGCGGCGATCAGCGAACGCGGGGGCCTGACCGGCTCGCCGGGCGAGACCTGCCCCCGGCGGTTCACAGCGGGCCGTCCCTCATGGGATTGCCTGGGACAGACTCTTCAGGAACCGCTCGGGCGGTTCGTAGCCCACCACCCGATAGGGGATATCCAGGCCATCCTTGCTGAAGAAGATGATGCCGGGCGGACCGAACAGGTCGAAGCGTTTGAGCAGCGCCCTGTCGTCGTCGGTATTGTTCGTCACGTCGACCTGCAGCGCCACCACGTCGGCCAGACGCTGCTGGACCCGGGGATCGGAGAAGGTCGCACGCTCCATCTCCTTGCAGGAGGTGCACCAGTCGGCATAGAAGTCCAGCATGACATAACGCCCCTTGGCCGAGTGTACTGCCTGCTTCAGCTCGGCGATGTTGCTCTCGCGCTGGAAGGCCAGGCGCTTCACCTCGGAGGGGCGGCCCGCCCCCCCCTGGTAGACGCTGAGCGGCTGCAGGACATCGCGGCTGCCGCCCAGGGCGCCCAGCAGTACGGCGATCCCGACCACCAGGGAGATGATGCCCATGCCCTTCCAGAACCGCACCCATCCGCCGGCGTTGACCGCCACGGGTTCCAGTGCCCTCAG
>JBJKSP010000454.1:0-2560 GCA_046703865.1 Thiobacillaceae bacterium | reverse complement strand
TTCGTAGGTCAGCGCCACGGCGGCCTGCCGGTCGTCTTTGTCCGCGGCCTCCGGTGGCACATCCGCAGTCCCGCCGGCGCGCGCCTGGGTCCCGGTCCGTCGGGACCCCCGCCCCTGTGCCGGGACCGCCGGCGAAGGCTTCGGCTTAGACTTCGCCATGGGTCAACCCCGCGTCCACCGCCCGGACATTGAGCCTGGCCGCACGCAGCCGCGCCTCCAGCCGGGGCAACGCGGCCCGGATCTCCGTCAGGGTGGCGTCGGATACCGCTGCGATCCGGACATCCAGGCCCTTGGCATGCACGCCCACGGCGGCATGGACCACCCCCAGCCGCGGCAGGGTCAGGCGCAGTTCGGTGCGCCACTGGGGGGCATCCTGTTCACCCGCCCCACTTCCCTGGCGCTCCTGACGCTCCTCGATCAGCCATTCCAGATCCTGGCCGGGCCAGGCCTGGCCCTGCCACACGAACGGCGCACCTTCCAGGATCATGAGCTGACGGCCGGCCATGCGGGCCGCCTGATCGGGCATGTCCTTGAGTTCCGGGATCCCCGTCGGGGTACTGCCGGTTTCGGGCAGCCGTGCCTGGGGTTCGCGCGTTATGTTGGCCAGGGCACCCTCGCCCTTCACCCAACGGGACAGGTGGGATTCATAGAACATGCCGCTTTCCATCACCACCTGTTTGAGGCGCTGGGGCAGGAGGTGGCTGTCGGGCAGCTGGGAGGAAACCACGCCCTGGGGGCTCATGGTCGTGCCGGGCGCCAGGGCCGCGCGCAGCCCCTCCACGGCTTGCCCCGTCATGGCCATGGCGGGGACCGCCGTGCCGGCGAAGGCAGCGGTGCTGACGCTCGCCGGGGTCATCGGGGCACTGTTGAGGAGGATGGCGGCGTTGGGGACGATGGGGCGAGAGACAGCGGACGTCTGGGCTGCGGCCTGGCCCTGGGACGGGCTCGCGGCGGCCGAGGCCGTCTGGGCCGCAGTCAGGGTCTGGGCCGGGTTCCCAGCGGAAGTTGGCGTCTGGCCTACCATCGTGGTGGGTGTGGCCACCTCCGGTGTCGGTGGCGCCTGGGCCAACCGGATCAGGGCATCCACCTGGGGGGCGACCCCATTCAGACGGACGGGCGTGGGGGCCTGGACCGCACCGGACCGGGAGAGCAGGAAGGTGGGCCGAGGCGAGGCGTTCAGATAGGTCAGGCGTACCGTCTCACCCGTACCGACATTCTTGGGCAGGGCCATGTCCAGGACCGTCTGACCCACCTTGACCAGGCTGCGGCCACCGGCCGCCTGGTCAAGGACCTTGCCCTCATATTGCCCCCCGGGTTTGAAAGGCAACCGGGCTTGGCCCTGTCCACGCCCGGCCTGCAGCAATTCCGCGCCCTGGTTCTTGAACCAGGCGATGAGCAGTTCGGGTAGTGCGGACAGGTTCACGGCTTCCCCCCTGGCTTGTCATACATCCATTCGTGCGGAGACGCACAGTTTCATTATCGTCACCGATGGGGATTGCTTGAGTGAAAGCCAAGGCGGCTTCAGGACGCGCCCGGGCTGCCCGGATGCTCGTGGGACGTTCAGACGAAAGAACGGATCGGGTCAGGTGCCTTGTTCATCGCCGCGGTTGAGGGCGACGATCAGATCCGCCTCACCACGGGAGATCCCGCAGCGCACCGCCAGATCCTGGGCGGCCAGCCCCTGCCGGGCCAGCCGCACCGCCTGGCCGTAAGGCGAGTCATCCTGTACCGGAGGGGGAGCCGGTAGGCGGTTTGCCTGCTCCTCCATGGCGTCCAGGCGGCGGCGCAGGGCATTCACCTCTTCCCTGAGCCGGGTGATTTCTTCCTGAAATACAGGCGTCTGGCCCTGGGGTACGGCGGGCTTGGGCTCTTGGGCATCGCCCGGCCTGCGTCGGCGCGAGAACACCAGAACCTCCAGCAAATAGACCACCGTGGCCAGAACGATGGCGAACAACAGTACCGGCCAGGTTTTGTAGACCCCCTCCATGCCATCCAAGACCCTGTGCTCTTACGAGACCGTATGATGCCCCGACGGGCTCAGCCGGGGAAGGCGCTGAGAGACGGCAACGCCGCCTGAAGGCCACGAAAACCGCCAACAGGAGGCGCGGAGAAAGATCCCCCACGGCCGCCGGGGGACAACACCCCGTGCCGACGGGTCGGTCAGACCTGTGTCCCCAGGCCGCCCAGATCCTCGCCGATCCGGCTCACCACGCCTGTCCAGTCGCCCGCGCTGGACTGGGTGTAGATGCGCATGGTCGGATACCAGGGAGAGTCCTCCCGACCGCGCATCCAGCGCCATTCACTCTCGAATCGGTTGAGCAGCCATACCGGACGCCCCAAGGCCCCGGCAAGATGGGCCACGGCGGTGTCGACGCTGATGATCAGGTCCAGATGGGCGATGAGGTCCGCGGTATCGGCAAAATCCGTAACCTCGTCCATCCAGTCCAGCAAGACCTCCGGACGGCTGAGGGCCTTGCGCTGGGCCGCGGCCTCGCCTTCCTGAAGGCTCACCCAGCAGATGTCGGGCAGACCCAGCAACGGGGCGAGTTCACTCAAGGGC
>JBJKSP010000453.1:0-6808 GCA_046703865.1 Thiobacillaceae bacterium | reverse complement strand
CCGCCCCATGCCCTGGTCCCTGGGGCCACACGCGGAGGAACTCCTGGCTACCCTGCCCATGGGCAGGGTAGCCAGGAGTTCCTCCGCGTGTGGCCCCAGGGACCAGGGCATGGGGCGGCCGAAATGGACTGTATTGGAAGACAAGGCGCGCATTGTCCCGCCTTCGGCCGGATCAACGGGGCAAAGGGTGCACGACGAACCCCAGTGCATCCCCATCCGGCGAGTTGACCAGATTCACAAACAGGATGCAGCGGTCCAGTTTCCGTCCCTGTTCGCCCACCCTGAGCCTTGATGGCGGCCCCAGCGCCTCGTCAGGCGTAACGGGCGGCAGGGATGCCCGAGTGGGTCCGGGGCATTGTCTGAAAATCTCGGCATCTTTCATTGTGTGGCCGCCATCGCAAGGCAGGATGGCATCTCGCGTGCAGCCACCGCCAGGTCATCCAGTTCCCGCCCCGTCACGAAGCGCGGCACGCGTATCTCGCAGCCGTTGGATTCGGTGGTCCGCTTCATCGGTCCGACCCCGTCAGACCCGCTATGACAGTGCAGGCAGGTCCAGCCACACACCGTAGCCAGTCGTATGACGACGGGTGATGGCAGCGGGACACGTAACGCCTTGCTTGGGCCAGCCATTCGCCTTCTGGGCCGAGCGGAAGGCATGGGCATCCTTTCTGGACAGGTAGCCCAAGGTCTGCTTGCCCAGCTTGATCGCCACGGCACCCTTGCCCTGTGGGGAGACTTTTTCAGGCGCCAGCGTGACCAGGGTATAGACGCGATTCGCGGCAGCGCGCTGGGCCAGCAGCCATAAATAACCTCGCCTCTGCACCTCGCCAGCGGTCAGCCGCCGCCTGAACGTACCGCCCGCGTCCAGGTCATGTCCCGCATTCAACACCGCCCGCCTGTCCGCGTAGAACTGAACGCCGGCCAGGACCGGCATATAGAGGTAGAGCAACCCCGCCGACAACGAGAACCCCAACATCAGCACCCAGAGCCAGACTTCCATCATCGCCATCCCTCTCCGCTTGTCTATCCGTTCGTCCCGCCTCCGATATCGGATATCCGGGAACCGCCCGGTCACCTCCGCTGACCGCCTGGCTGTAACGAGCTCTCCGTATGCAGTCCCCAGCATTCGCACAATATATGGGGCCAGTCTGCTCAACCATACGTGCAGACACGTATATCCGGCCCCGGAACGCCTCTCGGGATGAAGAAGCTCATGAGATGGACGTCCGCCATGGGACATGCCCCCTGAGACAGAGATGAGGCCGTTCGGATCAGGATTCGGGCTGGGATGGAAGCTCGACGTCCTCCGTCTTGATGCCGCAGTCGGCGGCAAGCTGGGCGAGTTCCAACAGGCTGCCCACACCCGTCTTGTGGAGGATGCGCGAGCGGTGAATCTCCACCGTGCGGTAGCTGATCCCCAGCCGCTTCGCAATGGCCTTGTTGGCCTGTCCGGCCAGGGCGAAGCTCATGACCTCCCGCTCTCTTGGCGTCAAATTCATCAGGCGCCGACACTGGGCCGACAATGCCTCCCGACAACCGAGCTGTGCTCGGTCCTGGCGCAGGGCCACCTGCACGCGTTCCAGCAGCTGGGCAGCGTCCACCGGCTTGGTCAGGAAGTCCGCCGCCCCCGCCTTCATCGCCCGCACCGTCATGGGGATGTCGCCGTGGGCAGTCAGGTAGATGACGGGCAGATGGCTGTCGCGCCGGCTCAGCTCCGCGTGCAGGTCCGGTCCGCTCATGCCGCCCATGCGTACGTCCAGCACCAGGCACCCGGTCTGATCCGGACGATATGCCCTCAGGAAAGACTCCGCGCTGTCGTGGCACTCGACCTTGAGACCGACGGTCTCGCACAGCAGGCTGAGGCTGTCGCGCACGGCAGTGTCGTTGTCGACGATGAAGACAATGGAGGGATTCATGGTGCGAAAGGTAGGGTGAAATGAAAGCTCGCCCCCGAACCGGGTGCCGATTCTGCCCAGAGCCGGCCGCCGTGGGCCTCGACGATGGCCCGGCTGATGGCGAGCCCCATCCCCAGCCCATTGGGTTTGGCGCTGAAAAAGGGGTCGAAGATGCGATGCAGGGTCTGGGCATCGATGCCGGGCCCGCTGTCTCGCACCGTGACCTGGGCCATGCTGCCGTCCTTGTGGGTGCTCACGGTGACGGTGATGGAGGCGGGGCTCGCTCCGCCCTCCCGCATGGCCTCGACACCGTTCTCGATCAGGTTGATCAACACCTTCTCCACTTGGAGCCGGTTTGCCTTCACCAGACCCAGGCCGGCTTCCAGGTCCAGGCGGGTAAGGAAACCGCCCTGAGCCTCCGCCTCCATCCTGGCCAGGACCTTCCGCACGAGGTCGTTGAGGTCCAACGGTTCGGTCCGAACCTCACCCTTTCCGATCCATTCCATGAGTTCACGCACCACCCTCCCTGCGCGCTGGGCCTGGAACGCGCCGCTCTCCAGGGCATGCCGGAGCTTGTCCGGCTGCGGGTTGCCGGCACGGAGCAGACGCAGGGCGGCCTCAGCATAGAAGGTGATGGCGTTGAGCGGCTGGTGCAGTTCATGTCCGATGGCAGTGATGGTCTGGCTGGCCACGTGGAACCTCATGACCTGCTCCATCTCGGCTTGCAGGCCTTCCAGTTCCTTCTGGACCCGCTTGCGCTCCGTGATGTCCCTTAAGAAGGCAAAGAAGCGTCCCCCTGCCGCTTCCCAGTAGGCAGCGTTGACCTCCGCAGGCCAGACCTCTCCGTCCTTGGTCCGGTGCCTGGTCTCGAACAGATCGCTGCCCTGCTGCCGAATCTTCGCGATGTGGGCCCGGGCCTGCTTGGACGACTCCTGTGCCTCCAGATCCGTGATCTGCATCGTGAGCAATTCCTGCCGGCTGTATCCGGAGCGCCGCACATAGGCATCGTTGACGGCGAGCAGGCGGCCTTGCCCGTCGACCATCCAGAACCCGTCCGCTGCGGTCTCGACCACGGCCCGATACTGGGCTTCAGACTCCGCCAGGGCCAATCGGGCCTGCTTGCGTTCGGTGATGTCCAGCACCACCGTCAGGACTTCCTCTTCGGATTCGGACGACTTGGCCTCGATGCGGGCGTATAGCCGGGTGCTATCGGCCCGTTGCAAGGCCAGGTCGCACTTCTGTTCAAGGTCCACGGCCTTCACCCCGGCCAGGAATTGTTGAAATGCCGCACGATCGTCGACGGCCACGAAGCGGGTGAAGGGTTGTCCGGTGATCCGGGAGCGGGGCAGACCCAGCAATTCGGCGCCGATCAGGTTGACCTGTGCGATCCGGCCCGCCGAGTCGAGCATGAAGTAGCCGACGGGTGCGAAGTCGTAGAGCATGGCGTAACGCCTTCGGGCCGATTCAGCTTCCGCCCTGCTCAGACGCAACTCCTCGTTCTGCTGCTCCAATTCCACCTGGTAGGCCTCCAACGAGTGCAGCAACCGGGCGGCCTCCAACTCGCTCGCTCGCAGGGCGATTTCCACATGCCTGCGTTCGATGATGGCCCGAACCTGGACCAGGGTCTGCCTTTCCCCCAGCGGTTTGAGGTTCACGTCCGCTGTGAATTCGCTGCCATCGCGGCGCAGGCCGTGCAGTGCGCCGACTTTGCGCTGGGTGCGCTTGCCGGAAGCGCCGGCGCAAGCCGCGAGGGCACGCCGAAACCTGTCGCGGTAACGTCCCGGGATCAGGGTCACGACCGGCCGCCCCTTGAACTCATCTTCCGCGTAGCCAAACAGCGCCTGGGCGGCCGGGTTGGACAACGCGATGCTGCCATCCGCAACCGTGATCAACAGGGGGCGGTGGCCATGGCGAATAACCAATGGCCGACCACCTCTCCCGGGGTGTGGGTCATGAGGGAAACCCCCAAACATCCGTAGAGTTATTAGCTTATAGCCGATTATGCCGACTTGACCGCGCAGCCCGCGCGCCGGACCGGCCGGTTGGCAGGCATCCTGAGGTAGTCGACTCAAAGTCGGCTTGATGCTCTCTCAGGCCAGGGGATTTGATCCAGGTCAAACGGAGGGTGGCGGGTGCATGTCAGTGCCAGGCCCTGTTGCGTTCCGCACATTGGACGGAGGCACGAAATCTAATCAGGGGGCCAGATCCCCATCAACGTTGTTTCCGTCTGGCAACGCCAAGCACTGCCACCCCGAGCCCAAACAGCGCAAGCGATGCCGGTTCGGGAATTGTCCTAGTATTTCCGCTTGGCGGATCTTCACCAATGATCTGATTCGACCCACCGACCGTACCGAACTGGAAGACCACATTGCTCAGGGAACTGTCCGGAGTAATACCGGGGATGGTTATGTTGAATGTCGCCGAGCCCAATACTGTGGGGTTGTGCTGGCCGATCGAACTATTTGCGTTGGAGTATAGGCCTCCTGACGCCGGATCGAGATTGCCTAGACTATCCGGACCGATGATCAGCTGATTCGGTTTACCGCCGGTCAGTGTCGTCAAAACGATGTCCGTACCGGTCTCGGTCACTGTCCATCGGGTCAGAGGATCTGCGGTTCCGGCTGTATAGGACCCATTGCCGGAATTGATGGTGCTGATCTCGCCACCATTGGCCGTCGTCAACACACCCGACCCCGAGGCCCCGGTCAGGTCGAAGGCGATACCCGAGATCTCCTGAGCATCTGATAGGGGATTCGCCAGCAAATTTGTGAGCACCAGCGAGGCCACCCCGTCGCCCAGGGTGAATTCGGCCCGAGCATTGACCGCCCCCCCGCTCGTCGTCGACCCGGAAGGCGTGATATAGGTCACGACAGAAGCTTCTGCGCACGGGACCAAGGTAAAACCGACAATAGCCACAAAGCAGGTTGGAAGCAGGGCAATGCGCCCGTATGCCGATTTCATAAACATCTCCTACGGTGCAAAAGCACCAGGACAGCGATTGACCAATATGAGCAATCGGCATGCCATAACCTGTGAATAAATAACTTATTGATTAATATATAAACAATGTCCTTTGGCCATCCATTCCAAAGGGATTTCCGGCGGATTCGACGAAGAGCCCACATCGAGATGCAAGCTGTGGCGTTGTTTCTTCTTGTCAGGGATTTGTTAAAGTCCAACAGAGATGCTCGGGCCATCCGAGCCAGTCGTTCATCCAGGTTAATTCTGCGAATTCGCTGTCCCCTCTGATCCGGACCTTTCTGACAACATGAGAAGACAAATTACGGAGGTATTGCCTTGAACCGATTGATCCCGCTGTTGTTGATGCTCGCCCTCCAGGCCCCGGCCCTGGCCAAGCCCTATCAGGCCCCGACGCTCCCTGAAAGGCCGCCCGCGCCTGAGGTCCATACGGGGAAAACGGAGAGGCCCAAACCCATGCCCATGCCCCTGGTGTCCCGGGGCCGAATGCTGTACGAGAACCACTGCACGGCCTGTCACGAAAGCGTGGTGCTGATCCGGGAACACCGTGCCGTGAAGGATATGGCCGGCCTCCACGCCACCGTGGCCAGATGGGCGAAGGAGGCCAAGGCTCCCTGGGGCGCCGGCGAGATCGACGCGGTGGTGGAATACCTGAATCAGAACTACTACCACTTCCCAGAACCCTAGGGGACGCTCGTCCCCAACCCAGCCGCCCATGGCCCAAGCGAACACGGGTGACGCCATCGTCATCGAAGGCGCTCGCCAGAACAACCTGAAGAACCTGAGCCTGCGGCTCCCCCTGAACGAGTTCATCGTGGTCACGGGGGTGTCCGGCTCGGGCAAGTCCTCCCTCGCCTTCGACACCCTCTATGCCGAGGGCCAGCGCCGCTATGTGGAGACCTTTTCCCCCTATGCGCGCCAGTTCCTGGACCGCCAGGACCGGCCCAGGGTGGACCGCATCGAAGGCATCCCGCCGGCCATCGCCATCGACCAGGTCAATCCGGTGCGCACCTCCCGTTCCACCGTGGGCACCATGACCGAGCTCACGGACCACCTGAAGCTGCTCTATGCCCGGGCGGCCCGGCTCTACTGCAGCGGCTGCGGCCGGGAGGTTCGGCGGGACACGCCCCACAGCGTCCGGGAAGCGGTCTATGCCCGCAGCGCCGGGTCCGGCCCGAGGGCCGTGGTGACCTTCCCCGTCACCATCCCCGAGAACTTCGGCGAGGCGGAGGTGATGGAACTGCTGTCCCACCAGGGCTACGACCGCATCCAGTCCCGCGACGGCGCCACCCTGCACGTGATCCAGGACCGCCTGCGCCTCACGGCGGAGAACCGCAGCCGCCTGACGGCGTCCCTGGAGGCGGCCATGAAGATGGGGCACGGGCGCGTGGACGTGCACGTGCTGGGGGAGGACCAGGCGGCCCTTCCACCCTGGCGCTTTTCCGCCGACCTGCACTGCCCGGACTGCGACCTGCACTACCGGGACCCCATCCCCAACCTGTTCTCCTTCAACTCGCCGGTGGGCGCCTGCGAGACCTGCCGCGGCTTCGGGCGGGTGATCGGCATCGATTACGGCCTGGTGGTGCCGGACGGGGCCAAGACCCTCAGGGAGGGCGCCGTCAGGCCCTGGCAGACGGAGAGCTACGCCGAGTGCCAGGAAGACCTCATGCAGTATGCCCGCAAGCGGCGTATCCCGGTGGAGGTCCCCTGGCGCGAGATGAAGGCAGAGCACCGGGACTGGGTGTTGCGAGGCGAACCCGACTGGGTGGACTGGGACAGCTCCTGGCCTGGGGTGTGGTACGGCGTGGAACGCTTCTTCGACTGGCTGGAGACCAAGGCCTACAAGATGCACATCCGGGTGCTGTTGTCCAAGTACCGAAGCTACACGGAATGCCCGGCCTGCGGCGGCGCGCGCCTGAAGCCCGAGGCCCTGC
>JBJKSP010000452.1:0-2544 GCA_046703865.1 Thiobacillaceae bacterium | reverse complement strand
TCCACGCGCCGTTCGGGCGGTACCCGCCGCGGTCTCCCAGGGCCTTGGGGGCCGTCCGTCCATGAACTCGGTTCAGGCCTTCGACATCGTCATCGTGGGCGGCGGCCTCACCGGCGCGTCCCTGGCCCTCGCCCTGGGTGCCGGACCCCACAGCGTGGCGGTGGTGGAACCCCACCCGCCGGCCTTGCCCGGCGAGGACTGGGATACGCGTATCTATGCCTTCAGCCCGGGCAATGTGGATTGGCTGCGGGGACTGGGTGCCTGGGGCGAGCCGGTCCGTGCCCAGCCGGTCCACGGCATGGACATCCGGGGCGACGCAGGCGGACGTCTGGTCTTCGACGCCCTGGAAGGGGGCATGACGGAACTCGCCTGGATCGCTGAAAACGGCCGGTTGCACCATGCCCTCTGGCAGGCGCTGGCCCGTGCCCCCCACGTCAGCCTGATGACTCTACCCATTGAGGCGGTGGTGTGGGGGATCGGGGAACACGAACTGATCCTCGCCGATGGCCGGCGGCTGAGCGCCCGGTTGCTGGTGGGGGCGGACGGGGCGCAGTCCTGGCTGAGGCGGCAGGCGGGGATCGACATGGCCGTGGAGGACTACGGCCAGTCCGGGATCGTGGCCAACTTCGAGACCGAGCGTCCCCACCGCGGCACGGCATACCAGTGGTTCCGGCCGGACGGGGTGTTGGCTTGGCTGCCCCTGCCGGGCAGGCGGGTCTCCATCGTCTGGTCCAGCCGGCAGGAGGACGTGCCCCAACGCATGGCCCTGCCGGATGAGGCCTTTACGGCCCGGGTGGCCCAGGCGGGCGGGCATGCCCTGGGTCGGCTCAGTTTGCTTACTCACCGTGCGGCCTTTTCCCTCAAGCGCCGACGGGCCGGGGAGTGGATCCGGCCGGGGCTGGTCCTGATCGGCGACGCCGCCCATACTGTGCATCCCCTGGCCGGACAGGGCGTGAACCTGGGTTTCCGGGACGGCCGGCTCCTGGCCGGGATGCTGGCGTCGGGCGGGAACCCGGGTGAACCCGGACGGCTCAAGTCTTATGCGGCCCGGCGTAGCGAGGACGTGGGGTCCATGCAGTTCGTCACGAGCGGACTGAAGCGGCTGTTCAACAACGACAACCCAGCACTGGCCGGGTTGCGCAATGCGGGCCTCAGCCTCACCAACGGCCAGGAATGGCTGAAACAGGCGTTCATGCGCCATGCAGCACTCTGAAAGGGAATTTTGATGACCATGAAATCGATGTACCTGATCCCCGTGATCGCGGCCCTGGTGACCCTGCAGGCGATAGCCGGTGAGGGGCAGATACGGAAGTCCTTCAGCGCCCGCTTCCCGAACGCGAAGGTGACCTCGATCAGCAAGACCCCCTTGTCCGGCATCTACGAGGTGGTGGTGAACGGCGATCAGATCCTGTACACGGACGCTGATGGCAAATACCTGCTCTTGGGCGAACTGGTGGACTTGAAGAACCGGCGCAACCTGACCCGGGAGCACATGGACGAGCTGCTGAGGGTGGACTTCGACAAGCTGCCGTTCAAGAACGCCATCAAGATGGTCAAGGGTAAAGGCAGCCGGCACATGGCGGTGTTCTCGGACCCCGACTGCCCCTATTGCAGGAAGCTCCAGCCACAGTTGGACAGACTCGACGACGTCACCATCTACATCTTCCCCTATCCCATCGCCTCTTTGCATCCGGACTCGGAACGCCAGTCCAAATTGATCTGGTGCAGCAAGGACCGGGTCAAGGCCTGGGAAGATGTGCTGTTAGAGGGCAAGTTGCCCGTGGGCAGCAGCACGCACTGCGCCAACCCCGTGCACGAAAACATCGTCTTGGGTCAGCGTCTGCACGTGGACGGCACCCCCGCGCTCATCTTCAGCAATGGCAGGCGTGTACCCGGCTACGCGGATGCCAGGCATATCGAGCAGATGCTGAGAGTGGCCGAAAGCGACGGGAAGAAGTAGGACCGTCTGACCCGGCGGTAGCAGTCCCCGGCAGGAAGGCGCACAGCGACCGGACGGGGGCAGGGCAGGCCTCCGGACAGAACCGCGAATCCAGGCTTGGTGCCGCGAGAACCCAGGGCGCTGGGCGGAGGCATTCGGGCGGGATTGAGGCACTGATATTGCGCTGATGGATGCTGTATTCCCGGTGATGCCTACGCACGGATGGTGGACCCGGCCCATGCTGCGCGCGATGGCCCTGTCCGTGGCCTTGCATACCGCAGTGGTCATGGTCGTCCGGCCTGCCCCCGCAGAGCGTCCGGCCACCTGGGTGATCAACGCCCGCATCCTTCCCCAGCCCGAGACATCATCCCGGCCGGCGACGGTACCCAGTCCGGTCCCGCCAAGGACTCGGCTCCGCACGCCTGCGCTCGTCAAACCAAAGGCCAAGGCGCCTGTCGCTGCCCTGAAACCCGCCACATCGGCTGCCCGAAAACAGCAACCCACCCCACCGGTGACCTTGCCACAGGCCTCCGCTTCGCCCGCCGTTCCGAACATCGCAGAAGCCCCCCTGGTCTCCGCAGAACCGCCGCCGGCGCCCATAACCA
>JBJKSP010000451.1:0-13636 GCA_046703865.1 Thiobacillaceae bacterium | reverse complement strand
GCCAACCCCCCCCCCGCCGCGGTTTATTGCACCTTGGTGACGGGCGGGGGGGAAACCGAGGCGCGGTTATTGGCCCCGCCGCCCGCCCCCGCCCCGAGTTTGTGCAGATTTTTGCGGATGTTCTCAGGAAACCGCCGCGAGGGTGAGGACCGCTTCGGCCACCTCCGCCAGACGCCGGTTCTGTTCCATCGAGGCGCTGCGCAAGCGCTTGTAGGCCGCGTCTTCGCTCAGGTTGAAGCGCGCCATCAGGATGCCCTTGGCCCGTTCGATGGTCTTCCTTTCGTCCAACGCGCGCCGGGCCGTGGCCAGCTCGGTCTCCATGCTGGCCAGGCGTTGGGATTGGGCCTGCAGCACATCGATGATGGACTGCCCCTGACCGGCTTCGCCGTCGGCCTGGGACACGAAGCTCAGCGCGCTTTCCACCGGGATGGCCGGATCGAAGAAGCGGTCGGCCAGCCCGGCCCGCGCGGGCGGATTTTCGCGCAGCACCTTGAGCAGGCCTTCCGAGTCCTGGAGGTCCGACTCGGCTTCGGCGATGAGCGATGCGCATCGTTCCTGGAGACTGCGCACCAGTGCGCATTGCAGGGACCACATGGCCGTGAGGCGCTCGCTGCAGACCCCGAACCAGTTGTCGCTCAGGTTCGCGTCCAGCCGGCCGCCCGGCTTGGCGCTGCACAGCACCCGCCGCATGCGCTCCAGCTGGGCGACGTAGGACGCCTCCTGTATCTCCTGCCACTGGGCCCGCATGAGCGCTTCGGCGAATTCGCCGAAGACCTGGAAGTGGCGTTCCTGAGCGTCGATGAGGTGCACGACCCTCTGCTGATGGGCGCCGTCGCAGATGCCCGAGGCAAAGGACAGGGCACCCACCGCACGCTCCTGCCCCGCAAGCTCCTTGCCCTGGACCAGGTTGAAGAACGCGACCAGCAGGCCGGACATGCGCGGATCGATGGCGGCATCGGCCACTTGGAAGATCAGGGAGACCAGGCCTGCGATCAGGCGGCTGAATGCCGCGATGGCTTCGCCCGCGGTCAGCTTGCGGGTGCCGATACGCTTCCTGAGCTCCGGCATCTCGTCCAGGCCGATGAGGACCCAGGCCATCAGGGACAAAAGCCTGGCATTGCCGAAGGCGGCCTGTTTCAACTGAGGCTCGAAGATTGCGCGCAGGTCGCCCTCCACCGCTTCGGACTCCGCAGCCAATTGCTGGCGTATGTCCGCGAAGCGCTGCCCCGCCGAGGCGAGGTAGATGCTCGATGCGCCCCGCTCCGCCTGCAGGTTGTGGATCAGGTGGCCGACGACCCCGACGAATTCCGAGATCGCCGCCAGGTGCTTCAGCTCCAGGATCTGGAGTTGCTTGGCGATGAGGACGATGTTTTCCGCGGACAGCTTCATGGCACGCTCGATACCGGTCGACCCGTGATTTCAAGCAATAGTCATACCTTGCCTGGTGCGAATCGCATATCTGTGACACCCAACTGATTGAATGGGGTGTCACAAGCCTCGTTTGGCGGCCCCGCGTCGGCCGGGCCGCAAACCCCCGGGAGCTAATCCCCGAAACTCGTCTCCACCCCCCGCGCGCTATTCACCCAGGGATGGTCGGGCGGCACGGTCTTGACCCGGCCGGCCACGTCTTCCAGGGGCACCGGTTCCGTGGCCTGGCCCCTGGCGGCCACCATGACGCCGTATTGGCGTTGATGGATCAGGTCGGCCGCGGCGGTGCCCAGGCGGGTGGCCAGCAAGCGGTCGGCGGCGGAGGGCGTTCCGCCCCGTTGCAGGTGGCCCAGGAAGGTGACACGGGCCTCCAGACCGGTGAGCTGTTCCAGTTGGTGGGCCAGGCGCAGGGTGTGTTCGGCGTAGCTCAGTTCGGGCTTGTGGTTCAGGGGCTTGGCCTTCTTGCCCTTCTTCCCGCCGTCGGCGACTTGGATTTCGGTCACCTCCTGCCGGGACACGGCCCCTTCGGCCACGGCGACGATGCTGAAGGGTCTGCCACTGAGCTTGCGGGCCTTGATGGCCTCGGCCACCACGTCCACGTCGTAGGGGATCTCCGGGATCAGGATCACGTCGGCGCCACCCGCAATGCCCGCGGCCAGGGCGAGCCAGCCGACCCGGTGGCCCATGATCTCCACCACGATGATGCGGTGGTGGCTGTGGGCGGTACTGTGCAGGCGGTCGATGGCGTCGGTGGCGATCCCCAGGGCGGTGTCGAAGCCGAAGGTGGTATCGGTGAGGGCCACGTCGTTGTCGATGGTCTTGGGCAGGGTCACCACGTTGAGACCGGCCTTGTGCAGACGCAGGGCGTTCTTCTGGGTGCCCCCGCCGCCCAGGCACACCAGGCAATCCAGCTTGTTGGCGTGGTAGTTGGCGACGATGGTCTCGGTCATGTCCAAGACCTGGCCGTCCACCGTCATCTTGTGGGGCTTTTCCCGGCTGGTGCCCAAGATGGTGCCGCCCAGGGTGAGGATGCCCGACAGGGCCTTGCTACCCAGGGCCATGCTGCGGTTTTCCATGAGGCCGCGAAAGCCGTCGCGGATGCCGATGACGTGCATGCCGTAACGGGACAGGCAGGCCTTGCCGACGCCGCGGATGGCCGCGTTGAGACCGGGGCTGTCGCCGCCGGAGGTGAGGATGCCGATGTTCCGGGTCATGAGGATGATCCAGGGCGGTTGAGGATATCGTCCGATTGTCTTGCGGAAGCGGCGGGAAGGCCAGCGCCCGGACCGGCCTGCGGATGCTCACGCGGGACGTGGCCTGCCGGTCCTGAACCTGCGACGCTGGCGCCCCGGATCCCTTCCATGCCCCCGCCGGCCACCCCCGATGTCCTGAAACACATTGATACATCCTCCTGGCCTGCAGCAATAAAGCGGACACACATGTCCTCTAATGTGGGATTGTTCTCATGGTTAAAGCCGGATGAAAGGCGATGACCGGAGGACATGGTGTCGATATCACAAACAGGAGGTGTGCCATGAAACGGAAATCTTTGTTGATGTTGTCGCTGCTGGGACTTGCCTTGGCGAGCGGCGGCCCTGTCTATGCAAGGGGCGGGGGCGGTGGTATGGGTAGCCAGGGTTGGGGCGGAGGCCAGTTTGGGCAGTCTGAATCGACCCAGGCCCAGCAACGCACTCAAAGGCAATCCGATCCGCAAGTGCTCCGGGAACGCGAGCAGATTCGGGAAGAAGCGCAGCAGAGGCTGCAGAATCAGGAGCGGGTGCGCGATCCCGCCGGGTCGGGTACGCAGGACAGGCTGCGGCTCCAGGACCGGGACCGGGTGCATCAATTCTGATTCGGTCCGAAACCGGACGGCTCCGCAACGGCTTGGCGGGGCGGAGTCCGCCCGGTAATTCTCGATTGAATTTGTCGGGTATTGGGCGCAGGCCTTAAACTTGCCGCTGGCGCAAACAGGAGCGGCAGATGCCCAATCACCTCGCGGCCGAGACCAGCCCGTACTTGCAGCAGCACAGGGACAATCCGGTGGATTGGCACCCCTGGGGCCCGGAGGCCCTGGACAAGGCGCGCCGTGAGGACAAACCCATCCTGCTGTCCATCGGCTATTCCAGCTGCCACTGGTGCCACGTCATGGCCCACGAGTCCTTCGAGGACCCTGAGGTGGCCGCCGTGATGAACCGTTTGTTCGTCAACGTCAAGGTGGACCGGGAGGAGCGGCCCGACCTGGACCAGATCTATCAGACCGCCCTGCAGATGCTCACGCGCCGGGCCGGCGGCTGGCCCCTGACCATGTTCCTGACCCCGGACCAGACGCCTTTCTTCGGCGGCACCTATTTCCCCCGCGAACCCCGCTTCGGCCTGCCGGCCTTCGTCCAGCTCCTGGAGAACGTGGACCAGGCCTACCGCCACCGGCGACCGGAGGTCGAGGAACAGAACAGCTCGCTCCGGGAGGCACTGAGCCATACCGAAAGCGCCGGCCCTCGGCACGCCGACCTGGAGGAAGGCCCCATCCTGAAGGCCGTCGCCCAGATGAAGGGCAACTTCGAGCCGGTCTACGGCGGATACGGCGGCGCCCCCAAGTTTCCCCGCCCCGCCGACCTGGAGTTCCTGTTCGAACTGGGCGACGGCGAGGCCCGGGAGCAGGTGCTCTACACCCTGCGCAAAATGGCGGAAGGCGGGCTCAACGACCAGTTGGGTGGCGGCTTTTTCCGCTATTCGGTGGACGAGCGCTGGGCCATCCCCCACTTCGAGAAGATGCTCTACGACAATGGCCCGCTGCTGGGCCTCTATGCCGATGCCTGGGCCGAGACCGGAGACCCCTTTTTCGACCGCACGGCGGAAGCGACGGTGGACTGGCTCCGGCGCGAGATGGTCTCACCCGAGGGCATGTTTTTTTCGGCCCTGGACGCGGACTCCGAGCATGAGGAAGGGAAGTTCTACGTCTGGTCGCGGGACCAGGTGCAGGGGCTGCTGCCCCCCGAGGAGTTCGAGGTGGCCGGACGCCACTGGGGCCTGGCCTCCACCCCCAACTTCGAGAACCGCGCCTGGCACCTGGGGATGGACCAGTCTTTGGAGGAAACGGCCAAGGCGCTGGACATCACGGCCGAGGAGGTCTCGGCACGGCTGGAGCGCGCACGGACCCGGCTGTTCGAGGCCCGCGCAGGGCGCGTGCGGCCGGGCCGGGACGACAAGGTAATCACCGCCTGGAACGCCCTCATGATCAAGGGCCTGGCCCGGGCCGCCCGCAGGCTGTCGCGCCCCGACTGGCTCGCCCTGGCCCAAGGGGCCGCGGACGGGTTGCGCCGGGGCGTGTGGCAGGACGGCCGCCTGTCTGCCACCTGGCAGTCGGGCCGGCCACGCCACAACGGCTATCTGGACGACTATGCCTTCCTGCTGGACGCCCTGCTGGAGCTGATGCAGGCCGGGTACCGGCAACAGGACATGACCTGGGCCGTGGCGCTGGCCGATGCCCTGCTCGCCCGGTTCGAGGACCCGGAGTCGGGCGGATTCTGGTTCACCAGCCACGACCACGAGCAGCTCATCCACCGTACCAAGCCCGCCTTCGACAACGCCACCCCCTCGGGCAACGGCGTAGCGGTCCGGGCACTGGGCCGGCTGGGCCACCTGCTGGGGGACACACGCTACCTGGAGGCGGCGGGGCGTGCCCTAGGCCACCACTACCCCGGCATGGGCACTCAGCCCAGCGCTTATTCCTCCCTGCTCTCGGGCCTGAACGAACAGCTCCGCCCCCCACGCATCGTGGTCCTGCGCGGCCCCCGGCCCGAGCTGGACGAATGGGTGCGGGCGGTGAACGCCCTCCGCGCGCCGAACACCCTGATCCTCGCCCTGGCACCGGACCTGGCCGGCCTGCCGGACCTGCTGGCGAAGCCGGTGCGGGACCACGTCGGCGCCCATGTCTGTACTGGCGTGAATTGCCTACCCGAGATAGTCCAAATGCACGACCTCATGGCCGTGTTCAGGGAGTGATCTTCCTTTACCATATCGGGTACAACCTCCACCTACCCTTTGAAACAGGAGATACGAATGAAATACGTCGTGACCCTTGCCGCCGCAGCGGCCCTTGCGCTGTCAGCCAACATCGCCTCCGCCGGCGGCCAGCAGCTTGCCCAGAAATATTCCTGCCTGACCTGCCACCAGGTGGACAGGAAGGTGGTCGGCCCCGCCTACCGGGACGTGGCCAAGAAATACCGGGGCGACGCCAAGGCCGAAGAACACCTGCTCCAAGTGATCAAGCATGGGGGCAAGGGCGTCTGGGGTCCCATCCCCATGCCTCCGTCTCCCCAGGTCCCCGAGGCAGACGCCAAGACCATCGTGAAGTGGATCCTGTCCCTGTAACCGGGTGCACCTCCGGGAAATGGCCGGCTCGTCCGGCCGTTTTCGTTTATGTGGTATAAATTTCGCCGTTCAGGCTCTGTCTACTGGGTACGATGATGCATTTGCGCTGGCTCGCCGGTGTTCTGGCCCTGGTCATGGTGACCTTCGTTTCAGGTTGCGGAAAACAGGCCGAGACCGAGGGGGGCGTCCGGATTGTCAGGATCGGGTCCGTCTCCCCCCTGACCGGCCCGCAGGCCCATCTGGGCATGGATAACGAGAACGGTGCCCGTCTGGCCCTGGATGAAACCAACGCCAAGGGACTCAAACTGGGCGGCAAGCCGGTCAAGCTGGAACTGATCGCGGAAGATGACCAGGCCGACCCCAGGACCGCCACCAACGTGGCCCAGAAACTGGTCGACATGGGCGTGGTCGCCGTGATCGGCCACCTCAATTCGGGCACCACCATCCCGGCGTCCAAGATCTACAGCGATGCCGGCATCCCCCAGATCTCGCCTTCCGCCACGGCGGTGGGCTACACCGCCCAAGGCTACAAGACCGCCTTCCGGATCATGGCCAACGACGCCCAGCAGGGCCAGGCCCTGGGCAAGTTCGCAGTGACCCGGATGGGCGCGAAGCGCATTGCCATCATCGACGACCGCACGGCCTACGGACAGGGCCTGGCCGACGAATTCGAGCAGGCCGCCAAGGCGGCGGGGGCCGCGATCGTGGACAGGGAATACACCAACGACCGGGCCACCGACTTCACCGCCATCCTCACCACCATCAAGGGCAACAACCCGGACCTGGTGTTTTTCGGCGGCATGGATCCCCAGGGGGGCCCCATGGTTCGACAGATGCGGCGACTGGGCCTGACGGCCCAATTCCTGGGCGGCGACGGCATCAAGAACGCCAACTTCCTTTCCCTGGCCGGCAAGGCCGCGGACGGGGTCACCGCTTCCTCCCCCGGCCTGCCCCTGGACGCCATGCCCGGCGGCGACGAGTTCAAGAAGAAGTTCGAGGCCAAGTACGGTGTCATCCAGTCTTACGCCCCCTATGCCTACGACGCCATGATGGTCCTGGTGGATGCGATGAAGCGGGCGGACTCGGCCGACCCGGCCAAGATCCTGGCCCAACTGCCCAAGACAGACATCCAGGGCGTCACCGGCCCCATTCGCTTCGATGCGAAGGGCGACACCACCGGGGGTGTCGTCACGCTCTATCGTGTGAAGGACGGGGCCTGGCACCCAGTGGAGACCATCAAGAGCGGACAATAATGCATGTTCGCCCTTCTTTCCCCGGAAGGGCACGGGGGAAAGCGTATCCGACCCCCCTGATCCCTGATCCCTGAAGTGGACATTTTCGTACAGCAGCTCATCAACGGTCTGGTCCTGGGCAGCATCTACGCCCTGGTGGCCCTGGGCTACACCATGGTCTACGGCATCCTGGAACTGATCAATTTCGCCCACGGCGAGGTCACCATGGTGGGCGCCATGGTCGCCCTGACCGTGATCGGACTAGTCATGGGCGCGGACCCGGGCATGCCCGGGGTGTTGGTGGTCGCGGCAGGGACGCTCGTGGCCGTGCCCGCCTGCATGCTGCTAGGTTTCACCATCGAGAAGGTGGCCTACCGGCCCCTACGCCACGCGCCTCGGCTCGCCCCCCTGATCACGGCCATCGGCGTCTCCATCGTCCTGCAGAACACCGCCATGCTGATCTGGGGCCGTCAATACATCGCCTTCCCGGCCCTGATCCCCTTCCACGCCCACCACATCCTGGGCGCCCAGATCACGGACCTCCAGATCTTCATCGTGCTCCTGTCCGTCGTGGTCATGGCCGGGCTCTGGTTCCTGGTCCAGAAGACACGCCTGGGCCGGGCCATGCGCGCCACCGCCCAATCCAAGGAGGTCGCCTCCCTGATGGGGGTGAACGTGGACTGGGTGATCTCCGCCACCTTCCTGATCGGCTCCGGCCTGGCGGCCATCGCCGGTGTCATGGTGAGTGCCTACTACGGCCTTGCGCACTACTACATGGGCTTCATGCTGGGCCTCAAGGCCTTCTCCGCGGCGGTGCTGGGGGGCATCGGCAACATCGCCGGGGCCATGCTGGGCGGCCTGCTGCTGGGGATCATCGAGGCCCTGGGCGCTGGCTATATCGGCGATCTCACCGGCGGCTTCCTCGGGAGCAACTATCAGGACGTGTTCGCCTTCTTCGTGCTCATCCTGGTCTTGGTGCTGAGGCCTTCCGGACTGCTGGGGGAGCAGGTGGTAAACCGTGCCTGACAGATGGAGGCTCCCGCCCTGGATGGGTTGGGTCCTGCTGGCCGTCCTGCTTACCGTTCTGCCGATCCTGAGCAGTTTTCTCCTGGGCAGGAGCTGGGTACGGGTGCTGGATTTCGCGCTGCTCTACGTGATGCTGGCGCTGGGTCTCAACATCGTGGTGGGCTATGCGGGTCTCCTTGACCTGGGCTACGTGGCCTTCTACGCCCTGGGGGCCTACCTGTACGCCTGGCTGGCCAGCCCCCATTTCGGCCTGCACCTTCCATTCTGGGCCGTGCTGCCCCTGGGCGCCGGCCTGGCCGGGATCTTCGGCGTCCTCCTGGGCGCCCCCACCCTGAGGCTCAGGGGGGATTACCTGGCCATCGTCACCCTGGGCTTCGGTGAAATCGTGCGCATCTTCATGAACAACCTGGATGCGCCGGTCACTATCACCAACGGTCCCCAGGGCATCAACCTCATCGACCCGGTGGCCTTCGGCGGCTTCAGATTCACGGGCGTCCACCACCTGTTCGGCCTGAGCCTGTCGTCGGCCCAACTCTACTACTACCTGTTCCTGTTCTTCGCCCTGGCCACCATGTTCGTCGCCATGCGTCTCCAGGACTCCCGCATCGGCCGGGCCTGGGCGGCGATCCGGGAAGACGAGGTGGCGGCGGCCGCCATGGGGGTCAACACCCGCAACATCAAGCTCCTGGCCTTCGCCATGGGCGCCACCTTCGGTGGCCTGGCCGGCGGGCTGTTCGCCTCCTTCCAGGGCTTCATCAGCCCGGAAAGCTTCACCTTGTGGGAATCCATCCTGATCCTGTGCATGATCGTCCTGGGCGGCATGGGCAACATCCCCGGCGTCGTCCTCGGCGCCGTCCTGCTCACGGTGCTGCCCGAGGCATTGCGCTATATCGGCGATTGGCAGCTCGCCACGCTGGGACACGTGGTGGTGGACCCTTCGGACCTGCGGATGCTGATCTTCGGCCTGGCCCTGGTCTTGATGATGGTTTATCGTCCCGCGGGCCTCATCCCCTCACGCCAGCGCAAGCGGGAGTTTGCCGCGGAAGACGGCGTGGCCGCACAGGAACAGGCAAGCCTGTACGATGCCCGCCGCTGACGTGGACGAGATCCTCAGCGTCACGCGCGTATCCAAGCGCTTCGGCGGGCTGACCGCGCTCGACGATGTGAGCCTGAGCGTGCGGACCGGGGAAATCTACGGCCTGATCGGTCCCAACGGCGCGGGCAAGACCACCCTCTTCAACTGCATGACCGGGCTCTACGACGTCTCCGCCGGAGAGGTCCGCCTGGCCGGCCGCTCCCTGGGCCGGCGCAAGCCCCACGAGATCGTGCAACTGGGCCTGGCGCGCACGTTTCAGAACATCCGTTTGTTCGCCAACATGACCGCACTGGAGAACGTCATGGTCGGCCGTCACGCGCGCACCCGCACCGGCGTGATCGGGGCCGTCCTGCGCGGACACCGCACCCGCCGGGAAGAACGGGATATCCAGGTGCGGGCCGGGGACCTGCTGGATTACGTCGGACTTGCCCGACAGGCCCAGAGCCTGGCCGGCCATCTGCCCTACGGCGACCAGCGTCGGCTGGAAATCGCCCGCGCCCTCGCCACCGAGCCCAGCATCCTCGCCCTGGACGAGCCCGTTGCCGGCATGAATCCGGCCGAGCGCAGGCAGATGGGCGAGCTTTTCCTGCGCGTGCGGGAGACTGGCATCACCCTCCTGCTCATCGAACACGACGTCAAACTGGTCATGGGGCTGTGCGACCGGGTGGCGGTACTGGACTACGGCCGGAAGATCGCCGAGGGTGTCCCCGAGGCCGTGCGCAACGATCCTGCCGTCATCGCCGCCTACCTGGGGACGGAGGCGGCGGCATGAGCCTGCTTTCCGTAACAGGGCTCCGGGTCTCCTACGGGGGTATCCAGGCGGTCCGCGGCATCGACCTTGAGGTCGCCCAGGGAGAACTGGTCAGCCTCATCGGCGCCAACGGTGCCGGCAAGAGCAGCACGCTGAAAGGATTGACCGGACTGGTGCACCACAGCGGCGAGGTGCGTTTCGCCGATCAGGCCCTCAACCGCCTGCCGACCCACGTGATCACACGCCTCGGCATCTCGCTGGTGCCCGAAGGACGGGGGATCTTCGCCCGCCTGAGCGTCTCGGAAAACCTGGACATGGGGGCCTACGTAAGGCGTGGCGGGGTGGGGGTCCGTGCAGACCTGGCGCGGGTCTACGAACTGTTCCCGCGCCTGGCGGAACGACGGCGCCAACTCGCGGGGACCCTTTCGGGCGGCGAACAGCAAATGCTCGCCATAGGACGCGCCCTGATGGGCCGCCCGCGCCTGCTCATGCTGGATGAACCCAGCATGGGGCTCGCCCCTCTCATGGTGAACAAGATCTACGAGACCGTTCAGGCCATCGCCCGGGAGGGCGTCACCATCCTGCTGGTGGAACAGAACGCGCAGTTGGCCTTGCGCATCAGTCAAAGGGCCTATGTCATGGAAAGCGGCGTGATCAGCCTTTCCGGACCCAGCGCCGAACTGTCGGCAGATATCCGGATCCGGGCAGCCTATTTCGGACATTGATGTTGTGATTAGACAACATGGACCTGTCACCACCAGGCCCAACGAAGAACAATAATAGAATGTACTAATATACTGGGCCTAAAATTTCATTCAGGCAAAGCGCTATGGTTCGCCGGCGCTCTACCTCCCCCTTTCCAACCAACCCAGGAGCTCAACATGAAACTTACCAAGATCGCCAGCGCTTTGACCCTGGCCGTTCTGGCTCAAGCAGCCTTCGCCGCGACCCCCGAAGAGACCGCTTCCCAGCTGATGAATCCGGCCACCGTGGTCCAGCCCGCCCAAGAGCCCAAGGCCGCCGTCCAGACCATGACCAACCTGATGGATCCCGCCACCTATATCAAGATGATGGAAATGGGCATGAATCCCGCCACCTACACCAAGATGGGCGAGGCTGCCATGGATCCCAACATCCTGAAGAACTACGCGACGTTCCTGGATCCCGCCATGTACACCAAGTGGATGGCCGCCGGCCTGGATCCCAACTTCTACCTGGCCGCCATGGCGCCCATGCTGAATCCCAACATGTATATGAAGTGGATGATGGCCCCCTTGGATCCCCGCGTGTGGCAACTCATGATGCAGGGACTGAACCCCGCCATGTACATGAACTGGGCCGTGGCACCGTTCAACCCGGCCAACGTGAAACTCATGATGGCCCCGCTGAACCCCAACCTTTACACCCAATGGGCCAATGCAGCCGCCAATCCGCAGACCTACGGGCCTTGGGGCGCTTTCCTGAACCCCGCCACCTATGGCAACCTCAACAACATCCCCAACCCCTTCGCAGCGTTCGTGCCCACCGCGCCTGCGACGCAGCCCGCCGCACCCGCCAAGTAATAATTCGACGTTCACGCGCGAAATCGGGGCGGACTCAGGTCCGCCCTTTTTTTATCCAACGTCATCCATGCTCTGCAAGGTGCCGCCGATCATGCATTGAATGTACTAAATAAAATTCTTACGTCTGCTCAACAGGGTGCGAGTTTCTATAAACTGAATTAATGGATATGGCCGAATCGTGAGGCCCTGCCGGTCTCTTCAGCCGCCGGGAAGGGGACCGACGAGGAGAAAAAGTGGCCGGAACTACGGCAACCCTGACCGCGATCGACGGCAACTACCTGCCGCGCGGATCGAACCGATGGATCCGTCGTTCCGTCAGCACCAAATCCAGGGGGATGTCCCAGGGATCGTCAGGGAGACGATCCATCCGCTGTCTCTCGTAGGCCACCCCGATCAGTTTGGGTTTACGCCAAGTGCTGCGGCGCTTCAGATAGGCGAGGGTGGCATCGTAATACCCTCCCCCCATGCCCATGCGATAACCGCGCAGATCGAAACCCAGCATGGGGATGAACAGGACGTCGAGGCGCCAGACCCGTATCCTGTCCCGTCGGTGGCCGGTCTCCGGGATGCCGTAGCGGTTCAGCGTCCAGGGATGTCGAGCCCCCATGGGGGTGAACCAGAGCCGCTTCTTGCCGCGCTGCGGCACCACCGGCAGGTAGCAGTGGGCACCGAGCCAAAGTGCCCGGTTAAGCAGGGGGAGGATGTTCAATTCACCCTTGGACGGGAAGTAAAAGCCCAGGTGCCGTCCCTGGCGGATAAGCCGAGCACCCAGAGCGAGGCATTCCACCCGGCGGCCGGCGTGCCTGCGTGTCGCGGGATCGATTTCCGCACGCAAACGACGCAGCAGGCTGCGCAGCTCCGATTTGGGTTGAGGGGGATGGGTGGGAATGACCATGCGGGTTGTGACTCCCCGCCGACGCCGTCCGGATTGCATTCTTGAACCCAGGGGTCCAAGGGGGTTGCAGCGCATCGCCATCAGGCACATGGACAGATGCCACGCGCACACCGGCGAACTCTAACCGCAACCTGCGCTACGCATATCGGTTCACAGAATTTGCAACCTTCGCGAACGCCGCAGGGAGTCAGAATAGATTATCTTGCTGGGCGAGCGCCGCATCAAGCAGGCCGTTGATCCGATCCAGCTTGGCCTGCGTCTCGTCGTTATCCTGCGTCGGGGGGTGCGCGTTCAGATAGTCGTGGGTGATGTTGAGGGCGGCCATGATGGCGATGCGCTCCAGACCGATGACTTTTCCGCTGTCCCGAATCTCCCGCATCTTCTTGTCCAGGTAGGAGACCGCGTGCATCAGCTTGTCCCTTTCATCCTCGGGGCAGGACACACGGAACTCACGTCCCATGATGGCAACGTCCAGGCTCACGCTAGGCACTTTGGCCATGTCACTCCGGGATCTTGTTGTAGAGGGATTCCAACCGATCTTTCGCTTCGGCAAGCCTGTCCTGCAACTGCTTGTTCGCGTTCTCCATGGATACCGCCTGCTGCCTCAGCCGCAGGTTTTCCTGTCGCATTGCCTGCCAACGCTCCAGCAACTGGCTCAGCTTGCTCTCGAGTGCATCCAGATCGTCTGTCATTTGAACACTATAATTGTCGCCATTTTATCGCGTCAACATTCGCATGCGCGCCGCTATTCGGCCGTGTCCTGCGAACCCGCCATGGACAGCAAGACCTTGTGCCTGCGCCCCTTCCCGCTCCCGCCCAACCGACGGTGCGTGTTCGCCCCGACCAACTGGCTAGGCGAAAGGGATGGCCGCACGCGTACGGCCGTCCTGCCGTCCGGTGCACCGTTGGGCCTACGGCCATTTACCGGCCTTGCAGTTCAGGGCGCCGAACAGCAGGAAATCCAAGTCTTGATCGATCATACCCCAGGGTGCGACTCATGCGGATCCTGATGCTGTCCGACGTGTATTTTCCCCGGGTCAACGGGGTCTCCACCTCCATCCAGACCCTGCGCGGCGAACTGATGGCGGCCGGGCACGCCGTGAGGCTGGTCGTGCCCGGAAACGGCGGCGAGGCGGCCGAGCCGGGGATCGTCCGGGTGAAAGGCCGCACTCCCGGCTTCGATCCGGAAGACCGTCTCATGGTCTGGACGGCGCTGAACAACGCAATCGAGGCGTTGCCCGGACCCTACCAGGTGGTCCACGTCCATACCCCCTT
>JBJKSP010000450.1:0-5197 GCA_046703865.1 Thiobacillaceae bacterium | reverse complement strand
CAGGCTCCCCCGGCACACAAAGCGATGAATCTTTGTATGACGCAAGGGGAAGACATGGGCACCGGGTTATCCGCAACGACTCAAGCAGCACTCGATCCCGCGGATATTCGCTTTCCTTCCCCGCTTGACTCGCACTTCCGGGCGTTCTGTCACCCGGCTCTGCCCGGCCCTTGGCCCGTTTTCGTGCTTCCGGGCACCAGTGGCGGCGGTGCCTCCAGGCGCCTTGCCGCCTTGGCCCCCTTGGGGAAAGAGGTCCTGGAAACAGGATGGATTCCACGCGGCAAGGGGTTCATATCGAGATGAATGTACGTTGTGGCGGGCAGGGTTGGAGAACGCCATGTAATCGGATGACAGGACCAGACGGGCATACATGGACCTGCAGCTGACCTACCCTACCCAACCACTTGCCCGACCGTAGGTTACAGACACAGTCACCCATCGGGGTATTTGATAGGAAGCCAAAGCCATGAATCGATTGTTGGGGAAAGTGAAGGGGATTTTGTTCCTGTTCAAGCGATTGTTTAAATTCAATGGCCCGGTCGCTGGCCTGTGGTTGTATGCCATGCTCACCTCCCCTTTGCCGGTTCATGCTGGAAATCTGCTTCCGTCGCTGGCCAACGCCAACGTAGCCGCCACGGACGCGAGCAACCTGTTTAATGCCAATGTTTACGGTCAATGGTATTTGAACACGGATAACGGCCATATTTACGCGCAGTATTCCAATTATCCATGGGACGACAAAGGCTCTGGCGGCCAACTCGTCTCCCAGTCCGGCGGCCCGGATGTCTGGGTCTGGAATTTTTCCAACCTGAACATCACCGCCAACCTGAAGATCCAGGGCTCCCACCCGGCCGTCATCCTTTCAAGCGGAGATATCGGCGTCAATGCCGCGGTGGTGGTGGAGGCCGGCGGTCAGGCTGGGGGCATAGGCGGCAAAAATACGGATTCGAACAGCAATCAGAATCCTTCCGACGATGGCGGGTCGGGTATCGGACCCACCGGCGGCCTGGGCGGACAAGGGGGCGGGCATATCGTCGATCCCTATCCCCCCAACCCCTGGAACTGGATTTTGGTCTATTCCGGCGGGGGGGGCGGCGGCGGTTTCTATTCCCCTGGACAGGATGCGCCCACCGACGCGCCGATCATGCCCTACATCTACGACAGCAACACCCAGACCTACGCGGAAGCGCCGCCGGCGGTGCAGTATCTGGGGGGCAACGGCGGGAGCGCGACGATCGACTTTTCGGTGTTGAGCGGGGGTGGTGGCGGCGGCGGCGGCGGTGACGGCAGCGGCTGGGGCGGCGGAGGGAGCACATTCTCCGCTGGCGGCAACGGCGGTGCAGGCGGCGGTGCCATCCTTTTTGCAACCCCTGGCAGCCTCACCATAGGCACGAACGGCTCGGTATCCGTCAATGGCCAGAACCCCGCCTACATCGGCGCGATCAACACCGAGGGCAGCGGCGGCGGCGGCGCCGGGGGCTATGCCGCCTTCAGCATAGGCGGGACATTCAGCAACGACGGTTCCATCACGGCCCGAGGCGCTTACGGCTCATACAGCAACGGTTTGCTGCACGACCCGGCGACATCCGCCATGGGCGGTGCCGGTTCCGGCGGCTATGTCGCTATCGAGACGGACATCCTGGCCAAGAGCGGCACGATCAGCGTGGCGGGCGGCGACGGGTCGAACGCGACCGCAGGACACATCACCGTGGCCTCGGCCCCGGGCGCCCCGACCGATGTCATCGCCACACCCGGCAACGGCCAGGTGTCCGTCAGCTTCACCGCACCCGCCGATGACGGCGGCAGCGCCATCACCGGCTACACCGCCACCTCCGGCCCGGGCGGCTTCACCGGTACCGGTAGCGCCAGCCCCATCACGGTCACCGGGCTGAGCAACGGCACCGCCTACACCTTCACGGTGACGGCCACGAACAGCACTGGGACAGGCCCGGCCTCGACAGCGTCAAACTCGGCCACGCCCGTGTCGTCGACGGTCAGCGGGGCCTGTGGCGGTGCCAACGGGGTGGCAAGCTCATTCCCACCGGAAACCGATTTGTGCAGCAGCGGGACTGCGACCTTAGTTCTCACCAGCAGTGCCAACCGCAATTACACCTGGACCTGTCTGGGCAGCAACGGGGGAACGGATGCGCAGTGTTCCGCCGACTGGAGCGAGACCGGAAGCAGCACCGGTCAGGGGTCCGCCAGCGTTGGGGGCGGAGGCAACTGGGTCTTCGCACCGTCGGGAAGCGGCACGAATCAGACCGGCGGTTTCATTCCCATGACCGGGAACGCCAAGTCGCCCAGTTCCCTGCCGCCCAGCGGCCTCACTTTCCCTGAAGGCCTCTATGACTTCGTATTGAACAACGGAACCGCGGGCGGCACCGCCACTGTGACCATCACCTTCCCGGACGCCCTGCCCTCCAATGCGGAATACTGGAAATTCGGCCCCACGCCGAACGGCTACAACTGTTTCGGCACGGCCTGTGCGACGGCACACTGGTACAGGTTCCCCAACGCCGTATTCAGTGGCAATCAGGTGACGCTGACGATTACCGATGGCGGCGTGGGTGATGACGATTTGACGGCCAATGGCGTCATTGTCGACCAGGGCGGGCCCGCCATTCCCGTGACCACCTCGATACCGACCCTTTCCGAGTGGGGGCTCATGATCCTGTCCACCCTGCTGGGTCTGAGGGCAATGTATGCCCTGCGCAGCAGGAGAACGACAAAGGCACGAGCCCTGCGTCGAGTCGCGAGGTCGGACTGAGCGCGACCCCGGTGGCTTCTGGAAAGGCCGAGTCCGACACGCCTGCCCCCTCACGCGCCGACCTTCCGCCATCTGTCGGCGGGCTGCCAGGCCATTGGCAGGCGGTGGCGGCGGTGGGCCTTATTCGTAGTGCGGGAAGTATTCCGCGGGCGTGTCCGGGCCGTAGCGATGGATCGACTCTTCAGGCTCAGCCGGGAGGGTCCCGTCCTCATCCTGATCGAGGGCACCATCGACCCTTTCCACGTCGAATTCAGGTTCAGCGGTGTCGACGCCTGCGGCCAGCCCATGAGCAGCAAGGCGGGCCAGTACACCGGTTTTTCCGGGTTTGCCTGATCACTCACGAGGACTGTTGGAAGGCCGAATGAATGGGCCGGACCCCAGGACCCATAGTCCTCTGCCTTCTACTGTGCGGCCGTCGCCTTTCTCCCCACCAGTTGCACCGTCACCGTGTCGCAGCTTCGTCCGGCCGGGTGCTCCAGCCAGTCGGCGTTGATCCTTTCGAAGTGCGTGGACTCCCGATCGTCACTCGTCAATGGCAGGGCGAAGGTGGCGCACAGCTCGAACTCGCCCACCTTGGCGGGCCCCTGTTGCCGGGACGGTGTGATGATGCGGTACTCGTAGGGCGCCTTGGTTTGTGGGTCCCGCATGGAGTTGCCGCAGTTGGCGAACTGGCCGGTCTTCTTCAGCGCTTCCAGGGAAGGGGGCAGCTGGCCCAGCTCCCGGGCGTAGCGTTCGATGCAGCGGGACAGCTCGCCCAGGTTCCGGGCCCGTTCCTGGTCGAAGGCGTACTTGCGGGTCTTCTCCGGCGAGCCGGCGGTGAGGAAGCCGAAGACGATGCCCAGGACCACGGCAGCCGCCACCGACCAGCCGAAGCCCCTGAAGACGCCGCGGCTGATCGCCTTGCGATATTGGACCATCCGGCGCTCCAGGAAGTAGAAGCCGAAGATGAGGCCTGCGATGGCCAGGATGGTGAGGGCCTTGAGCAGGAAGCGGGCCGTGACCTCGCCCTGCAGCAGCTTGAAGAGGACGGTGATGAGGTCGCCGACGATGGTAACGGAGGCCACCAGCAGCACCAGGTAGGTGAGCCACTTGGTGAGGCGGGACTCCACCCGGCCCTCGTCGGCGTGGAAGCGGCGGAACAGGAAACGCATGGTGAGGTAGTACAGGGGGAAGGCGATGACCAGAGAGGCGATGGCGTGGTGGATGGCCTCGGTCATGAACCAGTTGCTACCTCCGTGCATGGTGGCCAGCGTGTCGGGGAAGGCGTGGTTGATGACCTGGAAGTACAGGGTGCCCAGGGCGGTGGCGACGATGCCCAACAGAATGAAGGAGAAGAAGTTGATGACGATGTCCACGGTGGACGACTGCCTGGCCATGGTCGGCCGGTCGGCCGCGCTGGGCACCGGAATGCCCAGGGCCACCAGGCCGTCCCGGTAGGCGGCGTCCGCCTCTTCCTCCGACCAGCCCACTGCCAGCAGTTCATCCCTGATCTGGGCCTTGGAAATGCCGGCCTCCACTCGGCCTTTGGCGTAGTCGGCAAGCGGATTCATTCTTGACCTCCAAGGTCTTGGCTGTTCGATGAATAAATAATGGCCAGGTTTGCACCTATTGCCAATTCTGGGGCATCTGGCAGGGAACAAAAATCAATCGTCGATCAGGATGGTGATGCGGGTCTTGCCGGTGGGCTCGATCACGACCAGATAGCGCATTGTCACCTCACTCTTTCAAGCCTGCCTGTTTGAGCATGTGCAACCCCTGTACGGATGGAAAGGCGTTCCGCCACGCCGCTGTGCGGCTTTGGGCGGTGTCGAGTCAGGTTCATTCAACCAGTATGCAGGTTGATAGGGCTGTAAGCCGGGGTCGCCCGGCAGCGAGTTACTTTCTTTGCTCGTGCAAAGAAAGGAACCAAAGAAAGCACGCCCCCTTCGCCGCCCTACGGGTCCCCGATCTTGGCCCGCCCGATTGGGCGGCTGCGCAACTCGCCCTGACAGCCCGCACAAACCGCGGGCTGCTGCGGAGCTCGGACAGTGCTCGCCGACTTCCCCCAATCGGGCGGGTCGAGATCGGCGGCTCAGAGCGGGAAATGGCGGCGGATTTCGCTGAGCTTAGCAGGCTGGTGAGAAACGCCCTATGACCCCTTGGATTCGCTCCTCTGGTCGAATTATTCGACGCCTGGAGCGACGGCGGGCCAGCCTGAGGGGCTATCCAACCCTTCAATCCGGGGGCTTGGCCCCGGCATTTCCGCCGCCCGGCCTGCGGCGGACGGATTTGTCCCTACGCGAATCGCGCCCGCGTCGGTTGGGCCTTCGGCCGCATCAGGTTCATCAGCCGCACCAGATTGTAGGCGGCGAAGGTGAACAGCACCTGCCCCGCGAGCTTGGCGAGGCCGATGTGCCGGCTCTTCCTCAGGCCGCCCACGGTCTTGATCCA
>JBJKSP010000449.1:0-4451 GCA_046703865.1 Thiobacillaceae bacterium | reverse complement strand
GACCCCGCCCAGTTCGTCCCTGGGCGGGGTCACGGCCTTGGTCAGTTGTTTGGCCAGTTCGCCCAGCCGCAATTGCGCCTTGGCGTAGGCATCGTCCTGCAACGGATCGGCATAGACGATCAGGGTCAGGCGGCCGGACAGGTTGTCGACCACCGCCAGTTCGTCGGTCAGCATGAGCAGGATGTCCGGCGTGGACAGCACGTCGGGCTTTACCGTGTCGGCCAGGCGCTTCTCGATGTAGCGCACGGTGTCGTAGCCGAAGTAGCCGCACAGGCCGCCCGGGAAACGCGGCAGTCCGGGCACGCTGGCGGCCCTGTAGCGCTTGAGGTAGTCCTCCACGAAGGCCAGGGGGTCCTGGCATTCGAGCCGTTCCTGGGCCTCGCCGTCGGTCTCCAGGCTGACCGTGCGGCCGTGCACCCTCAGCACCGTCCGGGCGGGCAGGCCGATGAAGGAATAGCGCCCGAAGCGCTCGCCCCCCACCACGGATTCCAGCAGATAGGTGTAAGGCCGGTTGGCCAGTTTGAGATACAGGGCCAGGGGGGTGTCCAGATCGGCCGGCATGTGCCGGAACACGGGGATGCGGTTATAGCCCTGGCGGGCCAGTTCGTTGAATTCCTGTTCGGTCATGATTCACTCCATGAAAACGATACGCGTACGGGTTGGATGGGGAATGTTCAGTTCCACCATCGCCAGCGCAGACGGGTCGTTTCCATGGGGTCAGGCCTTCCGGATGAGTTTGACCGCTTCGTTCAGGGTCGGCACCACGGCGTCCGCGCCCAGTTCCTCCACCGGCCGACCCCGGTTGTAGCCGTAGGGCACGCAGAACACATGGCAGCCGGCCGCGCGGGCGGCCTGGACGTCATTCAGGGAGTCGCCGATCAGCAGCATCTCCCCGGGGGTGATTTCGAATTCCTCGCAGGCGTGGAGCAGGGGCATGGGGTCGGGCTTCTTCCGGGGCAGGGTGTCGCCGGACAGGATGAACTCGAAGAAGCCGGACAGCCCGGTATCGCGCAGCAGCGGCAGGGTGAACTTCTCCGCCTTGTTGGTGATGCAGGCCAGCTTGAAGCCCGCCGCGCGCAGGGCCACCAGCCCCTCCGGCACGCCGTGGAAGGGGTGGCTCTGGCGGCTGACCCCTTCCAGGTAATGCCGCTCGAACATCGGCATCGCCCGCTCGAACAGGGCCGCATCGGGTTCGGCCTCCATGTCCCCGGTCAGCACGCGTTTCACCAGGCGAGAAACGCCGTTGCCGATGTAGGTCTTGAGGATGTCCTCGTCCACCGGCGCCAGGCCCAGCTCCACGGACATGCGCCGCGCGGCCTCGGCCAGGTCCGGCGCCGTGTGCAGCAGGGTACCGTCCAAGTCGATGACGACGGCCTTGATTAGGAGGGGAAAGGTCATGGGGAGTGGGGAGTAGGGACTCGGGAGGGGGAGTGGGTGGCCTTTTCTACTTCCGACTTCCCACTCTCCATCTCCCGGTTTTCAAACCTTGGCCAGTTCCGCCCGCATGGTGCCGATGATGGTGTCGTAGCGGTGCTTGTCCTCAGCGCGGCCGGCGCCGAAGACGGCCGAACCGGCCACGAAGGTGTCCACGCCGGCCTGGGCCACCTGGAGGATGTTGGCCGGGCCCACGCCACCGTCGATCTCCAGGCTCACGTCCAGGCCCCGGTCGTCGATCATCTGGCGCACCTTGCGCGCCTTGTCCAGCACGTAGGGGATGAACTTCTGGCCGCCGAAACCGGGGTTCACGCTCATGAGCAGGACCATGTCCAGCTTTTCCAGGGTCCACTCCAGTACATCCAGGGGGGTGGCCGGGTTGAACACCAGGCCCGGCTTGCAACCGGAGTCCCGGATCAGGCCGATGGTGCGGTCGATGTGCTCGGAGGCCTCGGGGTGGAAGGTGATGTAGGTGGCACCGGCCTTGGCGAAGTCGGGCACGATGCGGTCCACGGGCTTGACCATCAGGTGCACGTCGATGGGGGCGGTCACGCCGTGCTTGTGCAAGGCCTCGCACACCAGGGGGCCGATGGTGAGGTTGGGCACGTAGTGGTTGTCCATGACGTCGAAGTGCACGATGTCCGCACCCGCCGCGAGGACGTTGTCCACCTCCTCGCCCAGCCTGGCGAAGTTGGCGGAAAGGATGGAGGGGGCGATGCGGTATTGCGGCATGATGGGTTCCTGTCTCGGATGATTCGAGAATTTTAACCGCTACCGTCCGGACTGGACAGGCTGGGCCAAATCGTGTGCAATGCCCTGACTCTGAAGCATTCCGTTGACCCATGGCCGATCGCAAGAAATACGATATCTCCGTCAAACCGGTGGCAAGCTACGTCCCCGAGCAGTCCGACGAGACCGCGGGGCGTTACGTGTTCGCGTACACCATCACCATCACCAACAGCGGCAAGGCGGCCGCCCAGCTCATCTCCCGCCACTGGATCATCACCGACGCCGAGGAAAAGGTGCAGGAGGTTCGCGGACTGGGGGTGGTGGGCGAACAGCCCCTGCTGAAGCCGGGCGAAAGCTTCGAGTACACCAGCGGCACCTCCCTGGCGACGCCCTACGGCACCATGCGCGGCAGCTACCAAATGGTGGCGGAAGACGGGGAGCGCTTCGACGCCGAGATCCCCGAGTTCGTGCTCACCATCCCGCGGGTCTTGCATTAAGCAACCCAACGGGGCCTGGCATGGGCCTCAAGCAGAGCTACACCTTCTTCGCCCCCGTCTACGACCTGGCCCTGGAGCGGGCATCCCGGCACATCCGGGCCATCAACCTGTCCCAATTGCGGGAACTGCCGGCCGGCGACGTGTTCATCAGCGGCATCGGCACGGGACTGGACCTGCCCCACCTGCCCGACCGGCACCGCTACACCGCCCTGGACCTGACCGCAGCCATGCTGCGGAGAGCCCGCGCCCGCTGCGCCGGGCTGGAGGTCCGCCTGCTGCAGGGCGACAGCCAGCAGCTGCCCTTCCCCGACGCCGTATTCGACCACGCCGTGCTGCACCTCATCCTTGCCGTGGTGCCCAAGCCGGGCAACTGCCTGGCGGAGACCGTCCGGGTGCTGAAGCCGGGCGGCCGCATCGTCATCCTGGACAAGTTCCTCAAACCCGGCCAGAAGGCCCCCCTGCGCCGCCTGGTCAACCCCGTTTCTAGGCGGCTGGCCACGCGCATGGACGTGGTGTTCGAGGAGGTGCTGTCCGCGGCGCCCGGGCTCGTCGTGGAACAGGACCGGCCGGTGCTGGCGGGGGGCTGGTTCAGGGCGATCCGCCTGAGGAAGCTCGGCCTGTAGGCGCGGCTTCAGCCGCGAGTTGGGCCTCCCCATCCGTGATCGATCGCGGCTGAAGCCGCTCCTACGGCCATTTCGGCCCCAGGCAAGCCAAGCCGAGACTCAGGCGTCCGCCGGCTCCCCGTACAGCCGGCCCCGCCGGATCAGCCCTTTCTCCGCCTCCACCGCAAGGAACACCACCGAGGACAGGGCCAGGCAGATCGCCAGTTCCGCCGGCGCCAGGGGGGCGGTCTTGAACACGGGCTGGAACTGGGGCACATAGATCACCGCCAGCTGCAGGGCGAAGGTGAGCACCACCGACCACCACAGGGCCGGGTTGGAGAACAGGCCCAGGGCGAACAGGCTCCGGCGTTCCGAGCGCACCGCCAGGGCGTGGCCCATCTGGGACAGGGTGAGCACCGTGAACACCATGGTCTGCCAGTGGGCGCTGCCGCTGTGCCAGGCCCAGGACTGGGTGAAGATGGACACGCCGCCCATGAGCAGGCCCACCCAGACGATGTGCTGCCACATGCCGTGGGCGAAGATGCTCTCCGGGGGCGGACGCGGCGGCCGGCGCATGACGCCCGGCTCTTCCTTCTCCACCGCCAGGGCCAGGCCGGGCAGGCCGTCCGTCACCAGGTTGATCCACAGCAGGTGGATGGGCAGCAGCGGGATGGGCAGTCCCAGGAAGGGGGCCAGGAACAGGGTCCAGATCTCCCCGGAGTTGCTGGTCATGGTGTACTTCACGAACTTGCGGATGTTGTCGTAGATGCGCCGGCCTTCGCGCACCGCCGCCACGATGGTGGCGAAGTTGTCGTCCAGCAGGACCAGGCTGCCCGCCTCCCGGGCCACGTCGGTGCCCTGTTCGCCCATGGCCACGCCGATGTCGGCCCGCTTCAGGGCGGGGGCGTCGTTCACCCCGTCGCCGGTCATGGCCACGAACTCGCCCTTGCGCTGCAGGGCCTCCACGATGCGGATCTTCTGCTCAGGATCGACCCGGGCGTAGACCCGCACACGCTCCACCCGTCCGTCCAGCTCCGCGTCCGACAACCCTGCCAACTCCCGGCCGGTGAGCATCAGGGCACCGGGTTCCATGATGCCCAGCTCACGGGCGATGGCGGTTGCCGTGGACGGGTGGTCGCCCGTGATCATCACCGGCACGATGCCCGCGCCGCGGCACTCGGCCACCGCC
>JBJKSP010000448.1:0-5972 GCA_046703865.1 Thiobacillaceae bacterium | reverse complement strand
GGCATCATGGGGGGAGCGGCCAGCGCCGTGTCGGACACGACCCACGATATCTTCCTCGAGGCGGCCCATTTCCGGCCGGAATTCATCTCGGGCCGCGCCCGCCGTTATGCCTTGGCCACCGATTCTTCCCATCGGTTCGAGCGCGGCGTGGACCCGGCGCTGACCCGTTTGGCCATGGAACGCGCGACCCGGCTCATCCTGGACATCTGCGGCGGCTCGGCCGGGCAGTTGGTGGAGGCCGGCCCGGGCGCGCCGGTGCCAGCACCCATCGCCTATCGCCCGGAGCGCGCGCGCAGGCTGTTGGGACTCGATATCTCCGACGCGGAGATGCGCGCCATATTCGGCCGTCTGGGACTCAAGGTCGAGGGCGAAGCGGGGAACTGGCGGGTGACTCCGCCCTCATACCGTTTCGACCTGGGCCTGGAAGTCGATCTTGTCGAGGAGGTGGCGCGTGTGGCCGGCTACGATCGCATCCCCTCCGCCCCCCCCCGGGCCATCGCGCTGATGCACCGGCAGGCCGAAGAGCGGCGCAGCCGGGACGACATTAAAAAAATATTAATATCAACTGGATATAATGAAATTATAACCTATAGCTTTATTTCAAAAGATCAATATATTGATTTCAATATAGAAACAAAAGAAATCTCCTTGCTCAACCCCATCGCACAGCAGATGGGGGTCATGCGCGGCAGCCTGTTGCCGGGCCTGGTCCAGACGCTGCGCCACAATCTCAACCACGGTCAGGAACGGTTGCGGCTGTTCGAACTCGGGCGCTGTTTCGACGGCATGGGTGAAACAGAGCAGCCGCTGCGCCTCGGCGGGCTGGCCTATGGCGCCGTCAGCCCGGAACAATGGGGGGAGACGGCTCGGCCCGTGGATTTCTTCGATGTGAAGGGCGATCTGGAAGGCCTGTTTTGGCCTGGCAGCCCCGAGTTCCGGCGCCGGTCCCATCCCGCCCTCCATCCCGGCCGCTGTGCGGCGATCCTGGACGGAGGGGAGCAGGTCGGCTGGGTGGGCGCCCTGCATCCGCGCCTGATGCAGAAATACGGATTCCAGCGGGCGCCGGTCCTGTTTGAACTGGACTGGTCCGCGCTGGAATCCCGTCGTCTGCCCGGCTATCGGGGCGTGTCCAGGTTCCCCGCCGTACGCCGGGACATCGCCGTGGTGGTGGACGCCGGTCTGCCCCTGGGGGAAATCACCGCTGCGGTCCGGGGTTTCCTGCCCGAGACGGTGACGGAATTCACCCTTTTCGATATCTATCAGGGCGATGGGGTGGAACCCGGAAAAAAAAGCCTTGCTTTCAGGATGTTGTTACAACATACTGAGAAAACACTTACAGATACGGAGATCGAGCAGCTGGTCTCCCGAGTAGTCGCATTTCTGTCTCAGCAGTTCAACGCCGTATTGCGCGGCTAGGGTGGAGAATACGAATGACGTTAACGAAGGCGGATCTCGCCAACCTGCTGTTCGAAAAGGTGGGCCTGAACAAGCGCGAGGCCAAGGAGATGGTGGAAGCCTTTTTCGAAGAGGTACGCACCGCGCTGGAGCAGGGTGACAGCGTGAAACTTTCAGGGTTCGGCAATTTCCAGTTGCGCGACAAGCCTCAGCGGCCCGGCCGCAATCCCAAGACGGGCGAAGAAATGCCCATCACGGCCAGGCGCGTGGTGACCTTCCACGCGAGCCAGAAGCTCAAGGCGATGGTGGAGGCTACCCATGTCGGAACACATTCCGATCAGTGAACTGCCGCCCATCCCTTCGAAGCGCTATTTCACCATCGGCGAGGTGAGCGAATTGTGCGGCGTCAAGCCGCACGTCTTGCGCTACTGGGAGCAGGAGTTCACCCAGCTCAAACCGGTCAAACGCCGCGGCAACCGGCGCTACTATCAACACCATGAAGTGATGCTGGTGAGGCGTATCCGCGAACTGCTCTACGAACAGGGTTTTACCATCAGCGGGGCGCGCAACCGCCTGATGAGCGACGGCGGCGGCGGGGATGCGGAGGCATTGCCAGAGGCTGTCCACAAAGCCCGGATCGACATGACCGCGGTCAAGGGCGAACTCAAAGCGATCATCGATTTGCTCAGCCTCTGATATTGGCTTTCCCCAATCCGTGCGCCCGCCGTAGACTTGGCTTATGGTGCATGGATGTCTTGAGGCCAGAAGCACATGGGCCGGGAAATCAGCCGTATCGATTTTGATGACGAGGACTACCGGCGTTTTACGTCCCTGCTTCGGGACGAGACCGACCGGTTGCTGGCCTTTGCCGGCAGGGGCGGGTTTCATGATCCGCGCTTTGTGGCGGGTTTCGAGTTGGAGGCCTGGCTGCTGGATCATGCCTGCTACCCGCTCCCCGTCAACCAGGCCTTCCTCCAAAGATTGTCGGATCCATTGGTGGTGCCGGAGCTCTCCCGTTACAACGTGGAAGTGAACGGGACGCCCCAGCCCTTCATGCCCGGGGCGCTGCTGGAGATGGAGCGCCAGTTGGAGGCGACCTGGCGGCACACCCAGGAGGTGGCCCACGGCATGGATGCCGTCCTGGCCATGATCGGCACCCTGCCCACATTGCGCGAACAGGACTTGGACCTGGGCGAGATGTCAGCGCTGAAACGCTATGTGGTGCTCAACGAGCAGATCATGAAACAGCGTCGGGGCCAACCCATCAAAGTCCGGGTGTCTGGTGCCGACAGCCTGCACATGGTGCGCAGGGATGTCATGCTGGAGGCCGCGACCACCTCCTTTCAGGTGCATTTTCAGATTCCAGAAGGCCTGAGCGGCCGCTATTACAACGCCTCTCTCATCGCCGCGGCACCCTTGCTACTGGTGGGGGCCAATTCCCCCTTCCTGTTCGGGCGGCGCCTCTGGCACGAGACCCGCATCCCCCTGTTCGAGCAGTCCATCGAGGTGGGGGGCCATGCCGGACTGGACGACCCCTCCGTACGACGGGCCGGGTTCGGCACTGGCTACGTCAAGGCCTCGCTGCTGGAACTTTTCGCTGAGAACGTGCGGCTTTTTCCCGTCCTCCTGCCCATCGTGCTGGACGAGCCGGGCGAATCCTATCCCCACGTACGCCTGCACAACGGTTGCATCTGGCGCTGGGTGCGGCCGCTGATCGGCCGGGATGCCTCGGGCGCTGCCCATGTGCGCATCGAACAAAGGGTGTTGCCCAGCGGTCCCACCGTGGTGGACATGTTGGCGAATGCCGCCTTTTATTATGGAATGACCCGGGCCCTCGCCGGCCGGCCGCAGCTCCCCGAGGACGGCCTGCCTTTCGATGCCGCGCGGGAGAATCTCTATGCCGCCGCGCGTCTGGGTCTGGCTGCGGACCTGATGTGGACCGAGGGCCGGCGGCTGTCCAGTGCAAAGCTGCTGCGCGAACTCCTGCCCATGGCGCGCGACGGGCTGGCGGAACTGGGGCTGGCGGAAGAGGAGATCGAGCGCTACCTGGGCGTGGTGGAGTCCCGGGTGGCGAGCGGTCAGACCGGGGCCGTCTGGCAGCTTAGGCACCATGAACGCATCGGTGGAGACAGCCTGCAGCTCATGGCGGATTACCTGGAACACCAGCGCTCCGGTATCCCGGTACACGAGTGGGACGATTGAACATGCTCCAGGTGCGGGAAGGCTTTCCCGACGAGTTGCTGGGTCTAGAGGCGCATCGCCTGCACGAGGTGCTCACCGGCCCGACCCTCATCCATGTGGACGGCCGCCGTGCGGAGCCGGTGTTCGTCTCCGTGCTTCTGCACGGCAACGAGGATGCGGGCTGGGAGGCCGTGCGCCGGGTGCTGATGGCTTATCGCGGGGCCGCGTTGCCGCGCGCCCTGTCCGTTTTCGTCGGCAACGTGGCCGCAGCAAGGCACAGGCTGAGACGCCTGGACGGCCAGACGGACTACAACCGCATCTGGCCGGGCACGCCCCAGCCGGACCTGCCGGAGGCAGCCATGGCGCGTCGGGTGGTGGACATGATGCGTGAGAGGCGGGTGTTCGCCAGCCTCGACATCCACAACAACACGGGGCTCAATCCCCACTACGCCTGCATCAACCGTCTGGATCAGGCCTTCCTGCATCTGGCCACCCTGTTCTCCCGCACCGTGGTCTACTACACCCGCCCGCTGGGGGTGCAGTCCGCCGCCTTTGCCGAGCTGTGCCCGTCGGTGACGCTGGAATGCGGCAAGCCCGGGACACAACTGGGGGCCGAGCATGCCGCGAGCCTGCTGGACGCCTGCCTCAACCTGGCCGAGTTCCCGGCCCATTCCGTCCCCGTGCACGACATCGAGCTCTATCACACCGTGGCCACGGTGAAGGTCCCCGCGGCGGTGGGTTTCGGCTTCGGCCCAGGGGATTGGGACATCCCCAACCCCGCCGACCAGGATCACATGAATATCCGGGAACAGGAGCCCGGAACCGGTCTTGCACGGGTCCTGGACGGCAACGGGGCTCGCCTGGAGGTGACGGACGTAGATGGGGCCGTGGTCACGGACCGGTTGATCGACGCCCGGGAAGGACAGTTGAGATTGCGCAAGCGGCTCATGCCCGCCATGCTGACCCGGGATGAACGCGTCATTCGCCAGGACTGTCTCTGCTACCTGATGGAGCGCCTGCCCTATCCGCTGGAATCCCGGGCATGATTTGCGATTCCTCGTTTGCCGAGCACTATCGCAGCCTATATAATACGCGGCGTTCGGGGCGTAGCGCAGCCTGGTAGCGCACCTGCATGGGGTGCAGGGGGTCGGAAGTTCGAATCTTCTCGCCCCGACCAATTTCCAACTCATCCCCCTCGCGGACAATGCGGATCCTGCTCAGCAACGATGACGGCTATTTCGCACCAGGGCTGGCCGTTCTCGCCGCAACCTTGTCCGCCGCGGGGCATCAGGTCACGGTAGTCGCGCCGGAACGCGACCGAAGCGGTGCGAGCAATTCACTCACCCTGGATCGCCCCCTGGTGGTGCGCCAGACCCCGGCAGGGCTGCGCTATGTCAACGGCACCCCCAGCGACTGCGTGCACCTGGCCGTCACCGGGCTTTTGCCCGAGCTGCCGGAGATGGTGATTTCCGGCATCAACCACGGCGCCAACATGGGCGACGATACGGTCTATTCGGGCACGGTCGCCGCCGCCACGGAGGGTTTTCTGCTGGGCATCCCCGCCATGGCCGTATCCCTGGCGAACATACAGCAGGAGAACTTCCAGACCGCGGCGGATTTCGTCTCCGGCCTTCTGGTTCGCTTCGACGGCCATCGGTTCGAAACCCCTGTCCTGCTCAACATCAACGTTCCGGATGTCAGGCCCGATGCCGTTCAGGGTGTGGAGGTCACCCGCCTGGGCAAGCGCCACAAGGCCCAAGACGTGGTCCAGACCGTCAATCCGCGCAATCAGGTGATGTACTGGGTCGGCGCGGCCGGGGGCGCCCAGGACGCCGGACCGGGCACGGATTTTTACGCCGTGGCGAGCAACCGCATCTCCATCACCCCCCTGCAGATCGACCTGACCAGCTATCCCCAGCTGGGGATGCTCCAGGAGTGGCTGGCGTTATGACGGACCCTGCCAGCGGCATCGGCATGACCTCCCAGCGGACCCGTGCCCGCATGGTGGAACGGCTCAAGCGGCAGGGCATCAAGGATCCCGTGGTGCTGGCGGCCATGAACGAGATCCAGCGCCATGTGTTCCTCCAGGAAGGCCTGCAGATCCGGGCGTACGAGGATACGCCCCTGCCCATCGGAGAAGGCCAGACCATTTCCAGCCCCTATACCGTGGCGCGCACCTGCGAACTGGCCTGTCACGGGCGGATACTGGACAAGGTGCTGGAGATCGGCGGCGGAAGCGGCTACCAGGCCGCAGTCTTGTCGCGCCTGGCCAAGCGGGTCATCAGCGTGGAGCGCATCGCCAAGCTGGTGGGAACGGCGCGGCATACGCTGGACGCTTTGCGCATCCGCAACGTGCGGTTCAGGATCGCGGACGGCGGCCTCGGCTACGCCAGGGA
>JBJKSP010000447.1:0-3632 GCA_046703865.1 Thiobacillaceae bacterium | reverse complement strand
CGGTTCACCCACCTCCTCTCCGCCGGAGAACCCGGCATGCAGGTCTGCGAACGCAGCATCGAGGCTATCGCCAGACTGGTCGAGAGTCCCGCCGGGGCCCTCTGGCTCGGGCGGGAGGACCGCCAGTTCCATCGGGCCGCCCATTGGAACTGGTCCGGCATCGACGGAACCCTGGGCACAAACGACCCGATGGTCCGATTTCTTCTTCGGCGCCAATGGGTCCTCAACCTTATGGAATGCCGCAACGACCCGGACCTGATGGAGGAGGCCAGTCCGCCCCTATGGATGCTGGAGCAGCCCCAGGCTTGGCTGGTCATCCCCATGTTCTGGCACGACCGGCTGCTGGGTTTCATGGTGCTGGCCGAATCCCTGGGCAAGATGCATATCGACTGGGAGGTCAGCGACCTGCTCAAGACCGCAGCCCGCCAGGCCGCCACCAACCTGGCCCAGATGCAGGCCACAGAAGCCCTGACCGTGGCACGCCAGTTCGAGTCCTTCAATCGGGCCGCCGCCTTCGTGGTCCACGACATCAAGAATCTGATCGCCCAGCTCACGCTCCTGCTGACCAACGCAGAAAAGCATAAACACAAGCCGGCGTTTCAGGAGGACATGCTGGCCACCATCGAGAGCTCGGTCGCGCGCATGAACCGCATGCTGGCCAAGCTGAGCGACAAACAGGTCGCCGTCGGTGAAGACTTGGTGGACCTCGACACCCTGCTCAAGGAAGTGGTGAATCACAAGAGCACCTTCAGCCTCAAACCCCAGCTCATGATCAAGGTCGACGGTCTCAGGGTGCATGCGGACCGGGAAAAACTGGGCCGCGTCCTCGGACACCTGGTCCAGAACGCCATCGAGGCCACACCATATACTGGGTGGGTGGGTGTTACACTGCAACCGGAAGACGACCTTGCCGTCATCAAGGTGGAAGACACCGGTGTGGGCATGGATGAGGTCTTCATCCGGGAGCGGCTGTTTCGCCCCTTCGTCTCCACGAAGGGGACAGGCATGGGCATCGGCGCCTATGAATGCAAGGAATACATCCAGGAGATCAAAGGGGACATCACGGTGGAAAGTCAGCCTGGTCATGGATCCTGCTTCACGGTGCGGCTGCCTCTGGCGACCGAGATTATCGGTTCCGCATTTACCGATCAGCCGGAGGCTGCGTGAGCTCCAAGTCCCCGAAACTCCTGCTGGTGGAAGACGATGTCGGACTGCAAAAACAGATCCGTTGGAGCCTGGACGGGTACGAGGTGCTCACTGCGACCGATCGGGAGGGCGCCTTGAACCAGTTGCGCCGCTTCGAGCCGCCAGTCGTACTGCTGGACCTGGGGCTACCCCCGGACCCGGACGGCGCCACCGAGGGACTGGTGACCCTTCAGCAGATCCTCACCATAGCCCCAAGCACGAAAATCATCGTCATCACCGGCAATCAGGACCGGACCAATGCCATCAAGGCCATCGGCGTCGGCGCCTTCGACTTCTACCACAAACCCTTCGAAGAACAGACCCTCAAGATCATTATCGATCGCGCCTATCGCGTCTACGAACTTGAACAGGAGAATCGGGCCTACGCCCTGCGTAGCCGTAGCGAGCCGCTACAGGGCCTGCTCACGGCCGACCCGGAGATGCTCAATGTCTGCCGCACCATCGAAAAGGTGGCAGCCAGCGACGTCTCCGTCCTGTTGTTGGGCGAATCGGGGACAGGCAAGGAATTGCTGGCGCGGGGTGTGCACGACCTCTCGCCGCGTGCAAAGGAGCGCTTCGTCGCCATCAACTGTGCGGCCATCCCAGAGAACCTCCTGGAATCGGAGTTGTTCGGGTATGAAAAGGGGGCCTTCACGGGGGCAGCCAAGCAAACCATAGGCAAGATCGAATATGCCCACAACGGCACACTGTTCCTGGACGAAATCGGGGACCTGCCCATCGCGCTGCAGGCTAAGCTCCTGCGTTTCCTGCAGGAACGCGTCATCGAGCGTCTGGGCGCCAGGGGTGAGATACAGGTCAACGTGCGTGTAGTGGCCGCAACCCACCAGAACCTCGAAGAACGAATCAGAAACGGGTTGTTTCGCGAAGACCTCTTCTACCGTCTGTCGGAAATCGCGGTACGCATCCCACCGCTGCGGGACAGACAGGGCGATCGCAGCCTGCTGGCCCACGCCTTCCTGGAGAAATTCACCCAAACGCAAGGACGCAGTCTGCGCGGATTCACAACCGAGGCCATGGATGCCATCGAATCAAACAACTGGCCAGGCAATGTGCGGGAGATCGAGAACACCATCAAGCGGGCCGTGATCATGGCCGAAGGCAACCAGATCACGCTTGCCGACCTGGGCCTCAAGCCCGGAAGCGTCGGAGATGAACACCTGAACCTGCGCCAGATCCGCGAGGAGGCAGAACGCGGCGCCGTCCTGAAGGCACTTTCGCGCAGCAACGGCAATGTGGCCCAGGCCGCCGAACTGTTGGGGATCAGCCGACCCACGCTCTATGACCTGATGAACCGGTTCAGCCTGAAATAGCACTTTATTCTTTTTGCAACACCATGATCAACAAGGATGCGGGGGAAGGCTTCACCATGATGAACATCAGTTCCAAACTTGTCTCGATCGGCCTGGTTGCCATGCTGGTCTCCTCACTCACCGCCTGCGGCAAGTCCCCGGAAGCCCATCTGAAGAGCGCCCATAACTATCTGGGCAAAGATGATTACCGGGCAGCCGTTGTGGAACTCAAGACCGTGCTCCAAAAGCAGCCCGCGAACCGGGAGGCACGCCTACTCCTGGGGCAGGCCTATTTCCGGGCAGGGGATTACGCCGATGCCGAGCATGAGCTGAAAAAGGCACGGGAGCTGGGAGTAAAAGACGATCGAGTGCTTCCCATGCTGGCCAGGACGCTCGTCAGGATGAGGCAGCCCCAGAAGGCGCTCGACCTGGGTGTGCCTAGCCAGGGGCTCAGCCCCGCCGCCCTGGCCTCGCTCCTATCCGCCCGAGCCGAAGCGCAGCTTGCCTTGGGTAACCGGGCCGAAGCGGAAAAATCCATCGACGCCGGCAAACAGGCCGACCCCCAGCAGCCCGAGCTTCTGATGACCCAGGCGAAGCTTGCACTGGTGGACAAGCAAAAGGACGCGGCAGAAAAACTGCTGGACACCGCCCTTAAGCGTGATCCCAAATTTGCCGACGCCCTCTACCTCAAGGCCGCCTTGCTCCAATCGGAGGGGAAGAACGAGGACGCCTTCAAGATCTATCAGCAGATCGTGGCCGACGATCCCCACGAGTTCCGCGCCCATCTCGCCATCGCCGACTACTACATGAAGCAGGGCAAGCTTGACGAGGCCGACCAGGCCGTCAAGGCCGCAGAAAAGATCGCCGGCAAGGCGCCTATGGTCAGATACGCCCGCGGCGTCCTGGAGTTGCGCCGCGGGCATCTGGACAAGGCGAACACCGCCCTGCTGGATGTGCTGCGCGTGCCCCCCGACCATATACCCACACTGCTCGCGTATGCGGCCGTCAGTTACGGCCTGGGCCATTACGAGCAAAGCATCAAGAGCGCCGGCCGGGTGCTGGGGAGCCTGCCGGACAACCTCATGGCCGGGGGCATCCTGGCCGCCAGCCAGATCAAGACCGGTGACGTCACCGATG
>JBJKSP010000446.1:0-17800 GCA_046703865.1 Thiobacillaceae bacterium | reverse complement strand
CCGCCTTTGTCTGGAAGGTCGTGGCCGTGAAGCAGGCGGAGGGCCGTCTGGACACGGAGCGCCAGCAACTGACCCAGCAGATGCAGACCGAAGGGAGTGCACTGCGCCAGAAGGTTGCAGAACAGCTCGCACGCAGCAGCGACGCCGACCACCTGCTGTTCGGCGACGCGCTGGCCTGGGCGGTGCGGGGGGACCTGCTCCGCCACAACCTGGATCAGGTCGACCAGTACTTCGCAGAACTGGTGAAGACCCAGGGCATCCAGCGGGTGGTCCTGGCGGGGCCGGATGGCAAGGTCCTGGTGGCCAGCGACAAGAAATACCAGGGTGCTGCCTTCAGTCAGCTCTTTTCCGCCGATCTGCTCAACCTGTCTCAGGTGGCCATCCGGCCGGGCCAGGGGGATCAGCGCCTCCTGGTGCTGCCCATCATGGGACTGAACAGCCGGCTTGGGACCGTGGTGCTGGAATATCAGGCGAACAGCCTCGCCCTCTGAGGTTATCTACGGACCCAGGTCGCGGCCCGGTCACAGCCTGGCCTCGATGGCTTCGGTGAGGGTGCGCATCACCTTGACGCGGGCATAGTGCTTGTCCTCCGCCTCCACCAGGGTCCAGGGGGCGATGTCGGTGCTGGTGCGCTCGATCATGTCGCTGGCGGCATGGATGTAAGCGTCCCAATTGCCCCGGTTGCGCCAGTCCTCGGGGGTGATCTTGAAGCGCTTGAACGGTGTCTGTTCCCGGGCCTCGAAACGCATGAGCTGCTCGTCCGGGCCGATGGCGAGCCAGAACTTCACCAGCACGATGCCCGCCTCCGCGATCTGTTCCTCGAAGTCGTTGATCTCCCGATAGGCGCGCATCCAGGCCGCTTCGTCGCACAGGCCTTCCACCCGTTCCACCAGGACGCGGCCGTACCAGGAACGGTCGAAGATGGCGAACTTGCCGCGGCGCGGGAGATGGCGCCAGAAGCGCCACAGATACGGCTGGGCCCGCTCCTCGTCGGTGGGGGCGGCGATGGGGTGGATGTCATAGAGCCGGGCGTCCAGGGCCTGGGTGATGCGACGTATGGTGCTGCCCTTGCCCGCGGCGTCCATGCCCTCGAACACCACCACCACGGCGTGTTTCTGGAAACGCTTGCGGCGGGCGGTCCTGGTCAGCCGGCCCTGCCAGTCCTCCAGGCTCTTCTCGTAAGCCTTGCGGTTCAGTTTCTGCGTCAGGTCCAGGGCGTCCAGGATGCGCAGGTTGTCGATGGGGGCCTCCAGAGGGGGGGCACTCACGCGCCTCTCGACGCTCTCCAGATGTTTCAGGCGTTGTTTGATGGCCGTCAGCAGATGATGGGTCACGGTCAGGCTGCGATAGCGCTCGTCGCTGCCCTCCACCACGATCCAGGGCGCCTGCGCCGTGCTCGTCTCCCGCAGCACGTGCTCCGAGACCTCGCGGAAGTCATCGTAGTAGCCGAAGCGATACCAGTCCTCTCGAGTGACGCGCCAGCGGGTGCGGGGGGTGGCCTCCAAGGCCGTGAGCCTTGCCTTCTGGGCCTTCTTGGAAAGATGGAACCAGAACTTGATGACCAGCGCGCCCTCGTTCACCAGCATGCGCTCGAAGCGCACGATGCGTTCGGTGGCGGCCTCCAGATCGGTCTCGGTCCACTTTCCCAGCACCCGGCCGTTGATGGGCTCCGTGTACCAGGAGCCGAAGAAGACGCCGATCCTGCCCTTGGGTGGAAGTCGGCGCCAGAAGCGCCACATGGGCGGGCGCATCCTTTCCTCGTCGGTGGGCACACCCATGCCGTGGGTATTGATGTAGCGCGGGTCCATCCAGGTGTTGAGCAGGTTCACCGTCTCCCCCTTGCCGGCCCCGTCCACGCCGGACACCAGGATGACCACGGGAAACGCCGCCTTCTCCATCACCGCGTACTGGACGTCCAGCAGGGCCTGGCGCTGCTCGGGCGCGCGCCTGGCATATGCGCTCTTGTCGACCTTGTGGCCGAGTTCCGCGGATTCGAACATGATGGAGGCCCCGGGAAACAGACCGGCGCATTATGACCCGAAACCCCCCAAGAGCAGGAGACGTCCCATGAATCCCGTCGACCAGGCACCCTTGCCCTCCTACCTGTGCGAGCCCCCCATGGGGCCGTGGGAGATCTTCCTGGAACAGATCGAACGGGTACTGCCCCATCTGGGCCCTTTGTCTACCATGGTGGATGCCCTGCGCCACCCCAAGCGCTCGCTGATCGTGGACGTGCCGGTGCGCATGGACGACGGCGTCATCCGCCACTTCGAGGGCTACCGCGTCCAGCACAGCGTCGCCCGCGGGCCGGGCAAGGGCGGCATCCGCTACCACCCCACGGTGAGCCTGCCCGAGGTCATGGCCATGGCCGGCTGGATGACCGTCAAGAACGCCGCCGTCAATCTGCCCTACGGGGGGGCCAAGGGCGGCGTGAGGGTGGACCCTGCACGGTTGTCCGAGGCCGAGCTGGAACGCCTGACCCGCCGCTACACCTCGGAAATCGGGCTGATCATCGGGCCGGACAAGGACATCCCGGCCCCGGACGTGAACACGAACGCCCGGGTCATGGCCTGGATCATGGACACCTATTCCATGAACGCGGGCGCCACCATCCCGGGCGTGGTCACCGGCAAACCCGTCCCCCTGGGCGGTTCCCTCGGGCGGCGGGACGCCACCGGCCGGGGCGTCTTCGTCGCCGCCCGCGAGGCCATGCGCCGTCTGGGCATGGACATGGAAGGGGCGCGGGTGGCCCTGCAGGGCTACGGCAACGTGGGCAATGCCGCCGCGCGTGTGTTCCACGCCAACCGGGCGCGGGTGGTGGCCATCCAGACGTCCCGCGCCACCCTGTACCAGCCCCAGGGCATCAACCCCTACGAGCTGGACGCATTCCTGGCCAGAGGCGGCCGTATGCCCGAATTCCCGGGGGGCGAGGCGATCGAGGACCGGGCCTTCTGGTCCCTGGACTGCGACGTGCTGGTCCCCGCCGCCCTGGGCGAGCAGATCACCGAGGCCAACGCCCCGGCCATCGCCGCCAAGCTGGTGGTGGAGGGGGCCAACGGCCCCACCACGCCCGGGGCGGACGACATCCTGGCCGAGGGGGGCGTCACCCTGGTGCCGGACGTGCTCGCCAATGCCGGGGGTGTGACCGTGTCCTACTTCGAGTGGGTGCAGAATGCCAGCAGCTTCTTCTGGACCGAGGACGACATCAACGTGCGCCTGGACCGGGCGCTCATGGACGCCTTCAAGGCCGTCTGGGAGGTGGCGCAGGATCAGGCGGTGAGCCTGCGTACCGCGACCTATATCGTGGCCTGCCGCCGCGTGCTGGAGGCGCACCGGCTGCGGGGCCTTTATCCTTGATCCGATCAAAGTGGCCAGGAGGTGGCCGACCCCGCCGTGTCCGATACCGGTGTTGCCGATTTAGGCAGGGAGCCAGCGTTCCCGCTCGATGCCCCAGTCTTCGAAGGCCTCGTAACCGACGATGCGGTCCTGGAAGCCGGGCCGGGCCAGGTCGAGATCCTCGGGGGGCAGGTAATAGTTCTTGACGGCGTGGTAGACGACGCGCACCACCGGCCGCATCAGCTTTTCCGGATGCTGTTCCCGCACCACGGCCAGCCGGCCGCTATTCAGCCGGACCAGGGAACCGGTGGGGTAGATCCCCACCGACTTGATGAAGACCCGTACCAGTTCCGGGTCGAAGTGGTATTGGCTCCATTCCAGCAGCCGGCCCATGGCCGCCGCCGGCGGCATGCCCTTGTGGTAGACCCGATCCGAGGTGATGGCGTCGTAGACGTCGACGATGGCGGCCATGCGGCCGTATAGGGAGATCGCCTCGCCGCTGAGCCCGTTCGGATAGCCGGTGCCGTCGAAGCGCTCGTGGTGCTGTCCGGCCACGTCCAGGGCGATCCGGCCGATGCCCGGCGTTTGCTGGAGCAGGATGATGCTCTGCACCACGTGGGACTTCATTCTGGCGAACTCGGCCTCCGTGAGTTTGGCGGGCTTGTTGAGGATGTCCTCCGGTACCCGGGCCTTGCCCACGTCGTGCAGCAGGGCGCCCAGCGCCATCTCCCGGATGATCTCCCGCGACAGTTGCAGGCCGCGGGCGAAGGTGATCATCAGGGCGCAGACCGCCACGGAATGCTGAAAGGTGTAGTTGTCGTGCTGCTTGAGGCTCACCAGGGGCAGCAGGGCATCCTGGCAACGGAAGATGGAATCCACCATGCGCTCCACCACGGGTTCCACCTTTTCCAACTCGATCTGCTTGCCCAGGCGGGCGTCCGCCAGCATCCCGCGTACGATGCGGTTGGCCTCCATTTGCAGCTGTCCGGCCTGTCCGATCTCCTGGGCAAGGCGCACCCTGGCGGGTGGACTACTCGCTTCTGTGGCCAGGTCGGCCAGTCGCTGTCCGATCTCTTCCTTCACCGTGTCCTCGGTGGGGGCGTCGGGCACGTCGATGCCCTTGAGGGTGTCGATGTAGAGCTCATGGATCCCCAGCCTGCTGATCTCGATGACGGCCGCCTCGTCCTTGACCAGTATGTGGTCGGTGAGATAGGGATGGTCCATCCAGCTGACGTTGAGGTCGTGGACATACATGCCCGGCCTCAGCTGCTCGATGGTGATCTTCTTGATGTGGGGTTGGTCCATGCCTGCCTATGTGTAGCGCGGTCTTACAAGTGCTTTCCCGAGTCTTCAAATCCTAGCAAGCACGCCTTCACGCGTCCAACTCCGATCCGGGATCAGCCGTACCTCCGGGCCTCCAGTTCCGATACCAGGTCGCGGTAGCTGCGCCAGCGTGAAAGGGCGATGCATCCCTGGGCCACCGCCTCCAGCACGGCGCAGCCGGGCTCCTTCAAGTGACGGCAGTTGGCGAAGTGGCACTGCCCGGCCAGCGCCCGGAATTCGGGCAGGGCGCTCTGCAGTTGGGCCAGGTCCAGGTGGTGCAGTCCGAAGGCCTGCATGCCGGGTGAGTCGATCAGTTCTCCGCCCTGGGGTAGGACATAGAGCCGGGAGTGGGAGGTGGTGTGCCGACCGGCGTTGAGGGCCTGGGAGATGTCGGCCGTGGCCGCACCGGCCTCGGGGAGGAGGGCGTTGATCAGCGTGCTCTTGCCTACGCCCGAGGCCCCGACCAGGATGGAGGTCCGACCCCGGAGCCAGGGCAGGAGCGGGCTGATCTCGAGCTTGGCGGAGAGCAGGATGAGGGGATAGCCCAGGCCGGTGTAAGTCCGCAGGCGATGGTGGTACCCGGCGGTTTCGGGCAGGTCCGCCTTGTTCACCACGACGGCGGCCGGGATGCCCGCCGCTTCGGCCGCGATGAGGCAGCGGTTGATCAGGTCATCCCGTGGGGCTGGAGCGGGTGCGGTGACCACCAGGACCTGCCCCACGTTGGCGGCCAGCAGCTTGCTGCGGTACTCGTCCGAGCGGTAGAGCAGGCTGGTTCGGGGCAACGTCCTTTCGATGACCCCGATCCCGGGTCCCGTGGGATGGAAGAGCACCCTGTCGTTGCAGGCCACACCGCCCTTCCTGCCGCGGGTAACGCAGTCGTAAAGACTTCCGGTGCAGGCAAGCTGATGATGCTTGCCGTGGACGGCGATGACCCGTCCTTCCAGCAGGGCGCGAGCGCCCATCCTCCCCTGTCAGAGGTCGAACAGCGCGTCGATCTTGGCCGCGCACATGAAATCGCTCTCCGAGAGTCCGCCGATGGCATGGGTGATGTATTCCACCCGGCAGGTGTTATAGCCCACACCCAGGTCGGGATGGTGTCCCTGCTGGTGCGAGATCCATGCGATGGCATTGACGAAGGTCATGGTCACGTAGTGGTCGGGAAACTTGAAGTCCTTGCGCAGTTTGCCGTCCGCCACCTGCCAGCCCTTGAGCTGGGGCATGAGCTTGTCGATTTCGGCCGGGGTCAGGGGTGGCACGCCGCCTTCGCAGGGTTTGCACTTGCCCTTGGCCAGGTCGCAGAAGGTCTCATCGGTCATGATTTCGCTCCTCTGTGTGGGGGTAGGAAGTAGGGAGTGGAGAGTGGGGAGTGGGGTAGTGAGGCTCCCACTTCCTACCCCCTACTCCCGGGTTTGGTATCCCCATCACTTGAATTTGTAGTATTCCTTGTTGAGGTAGGCGCCGATGTCGGCCTCGTCTTCGGGAAACAGCATGTTCCCCAGGTTGGTGTTACACGCCGAGATCTGTTGGGCGAGGGCGGATGCACTGTGAATGCGATGGTCGGGACGGGTAAAGATGCTGGAGCCGTCACCGCCGAACCTGGAGACGTGGCAGCCCTGGCAGTTCTTCTCGTACAGGACCTTGCCATGGGCGGCGTTGCCCTTCGCGAACGGGGCTGCACCCGCGGACAGGGGCAGGGCGGCCAGGAGCAATAAGCAGGATAGCGATTTCGTCATGGTGTTTCTCCTCTCTCTCAGGCCCGCAAGGCTTGCGCGCCTATCGTGATTTGAGCCTCCAGCCGGGCGATGCGTTCCGCCGCCTTGGGGTGGCTGTCGTAAAACAGGGAATAGACCGGGTCGGGCGTGAGTGTGGAAGCGTTGTCCCGGTACAGCCTGACCAGGGCCGAGATCAGGTGGCCGCGATGGGAATGGACGGCGGCAAAGGCGTCGGCCTCGAACTCGTGCCTGCGGGAGTATAGGCTCATCAAGGGGGTCAGGGGAAACAGGAACACGGGCAGCGCCAGGAAGTACAGGGCCAGGGCCATGGCGTCGTTGGGTGTCGTCACACCCAGGCCGGCATAGAACCAGGGTGCGCCCTTGAGCCCGGCCAGGACCCACAGCAGCACCAGGCTCAACAGGAACATCAGACCGATGCGCTTGCTCACGTGGTGACGCCGGAAATGGCCCAGTTCGTGGGCCAGGACGGCCTCGGTCTGCTCCGGCGTCAGCTGTCCCAGCAGGGTGTCGAAGAAGACGATGCGTTTGGAGTGGCCCAGGCCGGTGAAATAGGCGTTGCCGTGGCTGGAGCGGCGCGAACCGTCCATGACGAAGATGCCGTTGGACTTGAAGCCGGTGCGGGCCAGCAGGCGTTCGATGCGCGCCCTGAGCCCCGCGTCGGAGAGCGGTGTGAATTTGTTGAAGATGGGCGCGATGACGGTGGGATAGACGGCGAGGACCAGCAGGTTGAAGCCCATCCAGGCGAGCCACACCGCCAGCCACCAGTGCTCGCCCAGCCGGGCCATCAGCCATAGGGTCAGAAGGATCAGCGGGGTGCCCAGGGCGAGTCCCAGAATCGCCTGCTTGACCATGTCTGCCAGGAAGCCGGCCGGTGTCTGGCGGTTGAAACCGAAACGGCCTTCGATGCGGAACTGTCGGTACCAGCCCAGGGGGGCCTCGGCGATTGCGAACAGGGCGGAAAGGGCAAGGAGGGTGGCGGTGCCGCGCACCAGTTCGCCCTGCAGCCAGTGGCCGGACAGGTCATACAGGGTCTGCAGGCCCCCGCCCACCGTGAACAGGAGCAGAAGGCCGCCGTCCAGGGCCAGGTGCAGCAACGAGAAACGCGTCTTGGCGAAGGTGTAGTCGGCCGCGCGGCGGTGGTCCGCCGGGGCGATCTGCCCGGCGAAGGCCTCGGGGACCCGATCCCGGTGCTGGAGCACATAACGCATCTGGCGCAGGACGAGCCACAGCTTGAGGCCGTAGGTCAGGATGAAGGCGGCCAGAAAGATATTGGTGAAAGAAGGCATTATGGCGTCCGGATGCGGCTCCCGGCCGATTATGCCACAATCGGCACCTCTTTCTATGAGTGTGCCCATGACCCCGAACGATACCCACCTGGTCTGGATCGACATGGAGATGAGCGGTCTGGACCCCGACAGGGACTGTATTCTGGAAGCGGCCCTGGTGGTCACCGACAAGGATCTGGAGGTGGTGGAGGAGGGTCCCGTCCTGGTGGTGCGTCAGCCCGTAACGGTGCTGGAGGCTATGGACAATTGGAACAAGAGTACCCATGGCAAGTCCGGCCTCATCGACCGGGTCAAGGCCTCCACCCTGGCCGAAGCGGATGTGGAGGCGCGGATGCTGGCCTTCATGAAGAAGCATGTGCCGGCGCGCACCTCTCCCATGTGTGGCAATTCCATCTGCCAGGATCGCCGTTTCCTGGCCCGTTACATGCCCAAACTGGAGTCCTATTTTCACTACCGAAACCTGGATGTCTCTACGCTCAAGGAACTGGCCAGCCGCTGGCGGCCCGGTCTGAAAGACGGTTTCAAGAAGGAGAACAAGCATACGGCCCTGGCCGATATTTACGAGTCCATTGCCGAGCTCAGGTATTACCGCGAGCATTTCATCAAACTAGTGTGAGAATCCGCTCCAAAACTCAAGCCACGCGAGGAACCCAAGGGAAAACAACATGAAACCCGGCACCCATTACATCATCGAAGTCAATCCCCGCCTTCCACGCCGGCTGGCGCGCCTTTCCGAGCTGGCCGAAAACCTCTGGTACAGCTGGGACCGCCCTACCCGTACCCTGTTTGCACGCCTGCATCCCGGACTATGGGATGCCGTGGGCCACAACCCCAAGGCCTTTCTGAAGCGGGTGGACGAACAGCGCCTGGTGGAGGCCGCGGAGGACCACATCTTCTTGGGCAGTTACAACCGGACCCTGTCCGCTTACGACACTTACATGAGCGAGCCCCTGCGCCGGGACCTGTCCCTGGAGCTGAAGGCGGGGGACCTCATTGCCTATTTCTGCGCCGAATTCGGCTTCCACGAGAGCTTCCCCATCTATTCCGGCGGCCTGGGCATATTGGCGGGGGATCACTGCAAGTCGGCCTCGGACATGCGCCTGCCCTTCGTCGCCGTGGGGCTGCTCTACCGCCAGGGCTACTTTGCCCAGCGCATCGACAATGACGGCAACCAGAACGCCACCTACAACGATTCCGAATTCGATGACCTGCCCGTGGAGTCGGCCCGGCGTGAAGACGGCAGCGAGGTCCACGTACACTTGGAGATGCCCGGTCGGCAGGTGGAGATCAAGGTCTGGGAGGCCCAGGTCGGCCACGTCAAGCTCTACCTGATGGACACCGACCTGCCCGCAAACCGCCCCGAAGACCGCCATATCACCCACAGGCTTTACGGCGGGGACCGTCACACCCGCATCACCCAGGAGATGGTGTTGGGCATCGGCGGCATTCGTGCCCTGGAACAGATGGGGGTCAAGCCCACCGTCTACCACATCAACGAGGGCCACGCCGCCTTTCTGGTGCTGGAGCGGGTGAGGCGCAAGCTCAAGCAGGGGCTGTCCTTCTACGCCGCCCTGGAGGCGGTGGGCGCTTCCACCGTGTTCACCACCCATACGCCGGTACCTGCCGGCCACGATCACTTCGCCGAAGACATGATCTGGGACTACTTCTCCCATTGCTGTGCCGACCTGGGCATCTCCCAGGAGGAGTTCATGCACCTGGGCGGGGCGGGACACGGGCAAGACTTCAACATGACCATGCTGGCCCTGGCGGGGTCCCGGCATCACAACGGCGTGTCCCGCATCCACGGAGGGGTGTCCTCCCGCATCTGTTCCGACATGTGGCCCCAGGTGGTCCCCGAAGAATCGCCCATGGACTACATCACCAACGGCGTGCACGTGCCCACCGTACTGGCCCAGGAATGGGCGGACCTGTTCGACACCAGGCTCGGCTACGAGTGGCGCCGGCGCCTGATCGACGTGGATTTCTGGCAGCGGGTGGAAAGCATCCCGGACCACCATTTCTGGTCGGTGCACCAGAGCCTGAAGAGCCAGATGCTCTACACGATTCAATACCGCATCACCCAGCAGCACCTGCGCAACCACGGCTCCGAGGCGCACCTGGACCGGATGCTCAAGTTCGCGAATCCCCTGGACCCCAGAGTGCTCACCATCGGTTTCGCCCGCAGGTTCGCCACTTACAAGCGCGCGGCCCTCATCTTCGAGGACATGGAATGGATCAACTCCATCCTCTCGGACGATGACCGGCCGGTGCTGTTCATCTACGCGGGCAAGGCCCATCCGGCGGACAAGCCCGGCCAGGACCTGATACGGCGCATCCACGAAATGACCCGAATGCGCGAATTCGAGGGCAAGTTCCTGCTGGTGGAGGGCTACGATCTGGGGCTGGCGCGCCGGCTGGTGTCCGGTGTGGACGTGTGGCTGAACAACCCCATCTACCCGCTGGAGGCCTCGGGCACCTCGGGCATGAAGGCGGGCATGAACGGCGTCATCAACCTTTCGGTGACGGACGGGTGGTGGGACGAGGGCTACGACGGCACCAACGGCTGGGCCATCAAGCCGGCGCCGGAATACTACGATGACGCGCGCCGCGGCCGGGAGGACAGCCAGACCCTGTACGAGCTGCTGCAGGACCACGTGATCCCCACCTATTACCGCCGCGGGGAACTGGGTTTCTCGCCGGAGTGGGTGCGCATGGCCAAGCGCTCCATCGCCACCCTGTTGCCGCGCTTCAACGCCGCACGCATGGTCATGGAATACGTGAACAAGTTCTACGGCCCCGCCAGCCGCCAATGGCGCAGGTATTCCGAGAACAATTTCGCCGCCGCCCAATCCCTGGCGGCCTGGAAGGCCAAGGTCCGGCAGTCCTGGGGCGGGGTGAGCCTGCGCCGCCTGGACGACCCGGTCAAGCGGCTGACCTACGGCGAGAGCATGGAAATGAAGGTGGCGGTGAACCTGAACGGTCTCGCGCCGGAGGACGTGCGCGTGGAACTGCTGGTGGGCCGCGCCTCCAAGCACGGCCAGGACCACGACCTGAAGGCCAACGTATTCAAACCCGAGGGTTTCGACAACCACGAGTGTGTGTTCACCCTGGAACTGACGCCCGAATTGTGCGGCCGGCTGCTCTACCGGGTGCGGGCCTACCCATATCACGAGCTGCTGACCCATCCCTTCGAGACCGGGCTGATGCTCTGGCTGTGAAACATCGATGCATGGAAGTCCGGGTCCGAAGCCGGGGCCGGACCGCCGGAGATTTGTCGCGGCGGCACTACCCGGGCGCCTTCCCGTTAATGCCCAGCCGCTGGCAAGGTTTTACATGCGCAATCTCGGCGTGGGTTCAATGCCACGGATCGGGTATGGGGGCCTGGTCGCCGCCAGGAGGACGCCGCCGAGTATGAGAACGCTCAGGCCCAGCCAGAAGAGGCGGAACGTGGTCCTCGAAGACCTTCTCTGCTTCAGGGCGAGGAACGGATAGGCGATCGGCCCGATCAACAGCAGGGCCACCAGGCGTCCGGGCCTCTTCATGCGATGGGCCACGACCACGGCGCTTATGTACCCGGTCAGGTAAAGCGCGATACCGATGATCAACAGGATCAATCCAACGCCATAGGCAAGTTCCCCGTCCACCATTCCCTCCTGTGGTTCGCCCCTTCCAATGCGAGCCGGGATCCATCGTAGCCTTGCTGCGGATGCCGGCAGGGGGCAGGCACTGCGCGTGGCGCCAGTGGTCTAACCGAGCATCTCCGCGTCGTCGATCTTCTGGAGGTCGTCGCTGTAACGTACGACGCAGTTGCGGCCCCGTTTTTTGGCGATATACAGGGCGGTATCGGCACATTTCACGGCTTGCCAGAAGTCAGCGGAGTCTCCCGGAAATTCGGCGACGCCGATGGAGATGGTCTTCTGAATGACAAAGTCTGATACGGAGATTTTCAGCCTTTCGATCGCCACTCTCACCTTGTCTGCCGACGTAAGCCCACCGTGGGCATCAGTATGTATCTGCACGATGAGGAATTCCTCGCCGCCATAGCGCACCAGAATGTCTGACTGGCGCAACGTCTGTTTGATCTGATGGGCTATGCTGACCAGGACCTTGTCACCGCAATCGTGTCCATAGGTGTCGTTGACGGTCTTGAAGTGATCCACGTCCAGCATGAGCACTGCGAGGGTGCTCTTCTCCCGCTTCAAGGTGGCCTGCAGGGTGTCCACATATTCTTCAAGGAAGCGGCGGTTATACAGACCGGTCATGCTGTCATGCAGACTCGATTCACGCAGATGGTCCGTCAATCTCTTGGATTCCAAGACCGGGGTCATTTCGCGCAAATAAACGCGAACGAACGGTACCAGAACGCTCACCAGTGGCGCGGTGTCCGCGCTTGACACCAGCTGGACGAAGCAACTCACATTGCCACCTTCCATCAGGGGCAGGCAAACATGGCCCATGCCTGCCGTGTCGGCCCCAGGGCGGAACATTTGGCAAATGCCCGGCTCTTCTATTCCATTCACGATGTGGCCGGACCGCCGCGCTCGACACGCGTCAGCACGAATCAGGATCTCCGGGTCACACCAGTGCACGGTGCCATCCGCTTTGCCATCCACCATGGCGGCACGCATGTGATTCTTGCTGTTGGCAACCTCGTAAATGCTCATCTTGTCGATACTGAAGTCTTCCCGGATGACGGTGTTCAGGCGTTTGTAAATCTCCCATTTGCTCTCGTCACCTTCGATGACCTGACGGAAGCGATTGACGTCCACCAAGTGTTCCACCATCTCCAAGGTCGCGAGCAACAGGTTGCTGCTGCATGGCTGGTCGTACTCCATCAACTGGGCGACCTTGGCGTAAATAGTGCCAAGGTTCTCGCCAAGGTTCTCCATGAGTCGGTTCACGCCAGTGGCGATATGCCCTACGGCATCCGACTGCTTCATGGGCAACCGAGCTGAGAAATCGCCGCCAATGGCCTTTGTCACCACCGCGTTCATGCCCATCGCCACCTCTGCCACCGGCTGAAACTGACGACGCATCAGATACAAGGCGGCCAAGGCGAGCAGGCTGGTGATTCCCACCAGGATGGCCACCCACGCCAGCGCCGTGCTCAGTGTGTTGGTGAGTGAAATGCGAATATTGACGGCCCCAAGCACGTCACCCACCGCGGCTTGATGGCAGTTGAGGCAGTTAACCTGACCGATGCGCTCCGCGACATAGGGGATGACCGCACGCAGGGCGACCCCATGGTCACCATCGACCAGGACGTACCGGGCATGCCCACTCGCCAGGACCGACTTGTCCAGCGCATCGCGCGCCAATTCACCGCCGGCACCCGTGCCGAATTGGCGCACGATGTCGGCACCCCGGACCACCCTCACCTCATCGAGCCCTGCACTCTGGCGGACGCGATCCAGGAGTTGGCCGGCCTTGCCAATCATCCCGTTGACCATGTATTCGGTCAGGCTGATCCGGATGATCTCGGCTGCTGTTCTCGCCCGCTGCTCGGCGCCCTCGATGGAGACCTGGCGAAACGAGTACAGTGCCGTGGCCATCAGCGCCAGCACCAGCAGGGAAGCCAGCAGAAGGAAGGACAGGGGCTTGTTATATCGTCCTCGCGTGTCCATCAGGGGTCGATAGTCATCCGGTCAATTGAAGAGCATAGATAAACCCGCCTCGCCCGTAGTAGGCCCGTGCTCGGGTCGGAATAGCTGTAAGGAAATTGCCGGGAAGTGCCATTTACCTTCCCGATTTGCACGGCAGTCTCAATAACCATGTGGAAGGCGCTACCAATCAGCAACACGATGCTGTCGCCTGCCTGTATCGGCATAAATCGATTCCACTTGAATTTGTATTGAGGATGGAAAAAAGTGATCTTAATGCGCGGGTTATCCGGGATTCTCAGGCTTGGCTATTTTGTCCTGGAAGATTAAGGACGCGTTTATGGAGGAGGACGGGGTTTGAACTGTGCCAATTTTTCATGGCCTGGGCGTTGCTTCCGCCCTTTGCCGCCTCACCTTTTTTCCCAGTAGATTTCGATACAGCGTCTGGTACTCCCGGGCGCTTTTCTCCCAACTGGAGTCTCTTTGCATGCCCGCCAGCATCATGTGGCGCCAGGCGGCCTTGTCCTTCCAGGCGGTGAGCGCTCGCTCGACGGCCTGCCGCAGGCCGTGGGCGGAGGGGATGGAGAAGGTGAAGCCCGTCACCCCGTCCTCCACCGTGTCTTTGAGCCCGCCCACGGCATGGACCACGGGCACGGTGCCGTAGCGCAGGCTGTACATCTGGTTGAGCCCGCAGGGCTCGAATCTGGAAGGCATCAGGAAGATGTCCGCGCCCGCCTCGATGCGGTGGGACAGTCCCTCGTCATAACCGATCACCACGGCCAGCCGGTCGGGGTGGCGTGCCGTCAGGTCGCGGCAGGCCTGCTCCAGTAGGGCCTCACCCTTGCCCAGGATGACCAGTTGGGCACCCTGCTCGATGATGTCGTCGGCCACCTTCACCACCCAGTCGATGCCCTTCTGGTGGGTGAGGCGGGAGATCACCCCCACCAGGGGGGCATCCAGGTCCGGCTCCAGGTTCAGATCCTCCATCAGCAGCTGCTTGCAGAGTCTCTTGCCCGCCGGCGCAGGGGCCGAGTATGAGCAGTGCAGATGCAGGTCGCTGGAAGGGTTCCACACCGCGGTGTCGATGCCGTTGAGGATGCCGGAAAGCCTCTCCCTGCGGCTGGCGAGCAGTCCCTGCATGCCCATGCCGAGCGGTTCCCTCTTGATCTCCTCGGCATAGCTTGGGCTTACGGTGGTGATCCAGTCCGCGTAGTAAATCCCGGCCTTGAGGAAGGAGAGATTGCCGTAGTACTCCAGCCCGTTCACCTGATAGCTGCGCTCGGGCAGCCCGAGCGGATCCACCAGATCCGGGGGAAAGATGCCCTGATAGGCCAGGTTGTGGATGGTCATGACGCTTGGGGCCCCGCAACCGTAAAAGCGAAGATAGGCCGGCGCCAGCCCGGTCTGCCAATCGTTGCAGTGGAGCAGGTCGGGCCGCCACTCGTGGGGTGAGAGGGGGCAGGCAAGAAAGGCGGCAATGCGGGACAGCAGGGCGAAACGCCAGGCGTTGTCCGGATAGTCTCGGCCAGCGGCGTCCTGATATGGGCCGCCGTGGCGGTGGTAGTGCCAGGGATAGTCGATGACGTACACCGGCACCCCGCTGTCGGGCATCTTGCCCAGCAGGAGACGCACTTCGTCGAATCCGGGTAGATCAGACACGCGCAGGACCTCCTCCGTGCCCCGAAGTCGGGAGAGCACGTGTTGATAGCCGGGCAATAGGATCCTGCAATCCACGCCGATCTTACGCAGGGCGGCGGGCAGGGCGCTCGACACGTCGGCCAGGCCGCCGGTCTTGATGAGGGGGCGAGCCTCGGAGGTGGCAAACAGGATATTCATGCTGGCGGAGGGGAGGGAGTGTCGAAGATCGCTTGATGCTTGTGCTTGATGATGGCGCTAGGTGATTGAAACGGTTCACCGAAGAAGGGTTCATCCGTACCACGCCATTGTATACCCCGTGCCCGCCTCGTCGGCCGGAATGCCTCATCCCTGTTGAATCCCGTTGGAGACGGCTGCTGCTGTCGGCGTGTGGAAAAGCGCCTGACCAGGGAATAGAACGGCGGCCTGCTTCGTCTTGGTTAGGACGGCCGGCGATCTCGCCTCATCAACACAGGCACGTTGCCGGTCCGCAGAGCGCACCCGTCCACTGGCACGGTTTTGTACTTAACGGATTTGGAGACCCCTCGATGCCCAAACACCTACGCTCCCTGGCCCTGGCCTTTGCCTATCTGCTGCTCCTCGTCGGCGCTGCGCCGGCGAGGGCGGATGACCAGAGCCTCGCCGATTATCACTACGTCTTGCAGATCAGCGACATGGATCCGGCAAAGCAGACTTTGGTCCTCAACAATGCCCAGAACCTCTTGAAGGCCTACCCGCCGGGTGACGTGCAGGTGGAGGTCGTGGCTTACGGCCCCGGGCTGCGCCTGCTGTTCGCCGACAACGCCAACGCCGAGCGCGTGGACAGTCTGGCCATGAGCGGCGTCCGCTTCTCGGGCTGCGGCAACTCCCTCAAGGGCATGACCAAGCGGCTGGGCGCCCCGCCCAAGCTGAACCCCACTGCCAAGATCGTCCCGGGCGCCGTCGTCCGCATCGGTGAGCTGGTCAGAAAGGGTTACGTCTACATCAGGCCCTGATCCGTGCACATCGCCGGCGCTTGACCGGCTTTACGAGAACACCGGGGCGCCTGGTCCTGGTTTGACCGATCGATTCCGTTCAAGGAGAGATGGAAATGAATGGCAAAAAAATATTCCAACGTACCGTGCTCAGCGCAACCTGCACTCTGGCACTGGCCGGCGCCGCCATCCCGGCCCACGCCATCAACTGGCTCATGCTGCAAGGGACCGAGCCGGCAGGTGCTTCCTACCGGGCCAAGGTCTGGGGCTTCGTCCAGGGCACCTACGAGAAGGATTACAGCAATCCCAACCCCGCCGGCGGCTATGTCCCGCCCAAGTTGCTGGGGCCGAATCTGGACTCCCAGTCCGGTTTCAATATCCTGAGGGCCAGGGTCGGGGTGCGCGGCACGGGGTTTCCGCTGGATAGCCGGATCAACTACTTCACCCTGCTGGAACTGGGCAACGACGGCATCACCAACCACGGCGGCAGCAACTACACGCCCAGGCTCACCGACGCCAGCGTCACCCTGAATTACATCCCCGGGGCACGGATCCGTGTCGGCCTGTTCAAGACACCGGGTGGAGAGGAGGCCCTGCAGGGCATCCCGACCCTGGACTACATCGACTATACACAGGCGACCAACCTTCTGCTCCTCGAGCGCTTCGCGAACAAGGGCTTTACGGGTTGTACGGGGGTTGCGCCGCCATGCAACGCGGCCACCGGCAACATCGGTCCATATACCATGGCCCAGATGCAGAACGGCCTTTACGAGAGCGCCTTGACCAGACCGGTCGGTGCCTTTCGCGATACTGGCATCCAGTTCTTCGACTCCTTCAAGGTGGGCCAGGACTGGGATCTGTCCTATGCGGCCATGATCGGCAACGGCAGCGGCGTCGAGTTCGGCAATAACAATGGCGGCAGGTATGACAAATACCTCTATTTCTCCGCGGAGAAGAAATTCGGGGGCAAAGGCGTCCATGCGCAAGGCGTGAAGTTCTTCGCCTGGGGCAATTGGGGAACCCGCCTGCTGGACCAGACCGACGACAACGTGGACAACCCCCAGCGGTTCAAGCGGGACCGCGCCGGCCTGGGCGCGGCTTACAGGAAGAAGCCCTTCCGCTTCACGGCGGAATACATCAAGGCCAAGGGCATGATCTTCGAGGGACCGGACAAGCCCAACTTCATCTTCACCAGCCTGAACAACAGCAATGGCGCCACTGCCAAGGGCAAGGGCTGGTACGTGGAAGGCGGCTGGTACATCCCCAAGACCCGATGGGAACTGGATGCGCGCTACGACTCCGCGACCCGCAACGACGGTATGCCGGACCAGTTTACGTTCAAGACCTGGACCCTGGGGACGCAGTACCACATCAATCCCAAGACCAAGGTGCTCGTCAACTATGCGATTCGTGACTTCTCATGCGACTCCGGTCAGGCCGCCTGCACCAAACCCAATGTCAACCTTGATGGCGTCGACAACAGGGTCGGCGTGGAATTGACGGCGATTTTCTAAGCCGCACGGCGCTGTTCATGTCCAGGCTCATCGCCCTGCCGCTTTCGCGGTGGGGCTTTTTTGTACCCCTCATCGCGATGCCCATCGCAATGCATGGAGAACCCAAGCTATGAACCATCGACTTATCACGGCAGCCTGTGCAGGCCTCGCGGCGGCGATTACGCTGGGAGGGTGCGGCAGCATGGCCGTCAGCGAAAAATCCGACCGCATCCGACTCATTTCCGATCCCCCAGGGGCCACGGCCTATGCCGACGGCGGCGAGATCGGCACCACCCCTCTGACGATCGACCCGGGTGAGCATTTCCGGTCCGGCTTCGTGGGCCTCACCTATCGCTATTTCGGCAAGCTGTCGTTCAAGAAGCCCGGTTGTGCGCCTTACACCATCGAGGTCGACGATGC
>JBJKSP010000445.1:0-10414 GCA_046703865.1 Thiobacillaceae bacterium | reverse complement strand
ACCGCTTCGAACGCGACTACCTGATCCAGCTGCTGAAGGTGTCCAACGGCTCGGTGGCCGAGGCGGCCCGTCTGGCCGGGCGCAACCGCACCGAGTTCTATCGCCTCCTCCAGCGCCACGCGCTGACCCCGGCCCTGTTCAGGACCTCGACCGACTGACCGTTATCGCCTCCCGAATACGCGCATCCCAGACTCTGGAACGGTCTTTGCTTTCTTCCGCCTGAGGGGTGTTGTCGGGCCTTTCGGCTTGGCGCGACCCTTCGGATGAACACAGGAGGTCGGCATGGAAGACACCCATCTATTGCAGTTCCTTAGGTTGGCTGCGAACGCCTTCGGGATCGAGAATCCCGATATCGAGGGCATCGCGGGCCGGAGAACTTGGCGGCCGGGAGACCGGGCACGTGTCGGGCCGTCTCGGCGGCATGGGTGCCCCGGACCGGTGGCCGGGGAGGGTTCCGGTGTGCCCGGGGCGGACCCATGAAGGCCGTCCCTCACTCTACTGGCTGCTGGGCCCAGCCACGCACTCTATTTCAAATAGAGTGTCCCTGAGGTAAGGCCATGTTCGGTTGGGCCGTTTCTTTCCTGGCCATGGCCATCGTCTCGGCGCTCCTCGGCATCGGCGGCGTTGCGGGTCTGGCGGCCTGGGTGGCCACGGTCCTGTTCCTCGTCGGACTGAGCCTGTTCGTGTTGTTCCTCCTGCTGGGACGCCGTCCACCGTTGCGAAAGCGCCCCCTTCCTCCTGGTTACGGCCCGCTCAATGGCCCGTTGGACGTGGGCTTCCAAGGCATGTCGTTTCATGACGACAAAAAACGCCAACCATAACAAGCGCTTCATACACAGGACGCAGTAAACGTCGGCCTGGGGTGACAGGGATAGGGACGATCCGAATCAAATATCCATGCCAGTAGGCCAGGTATTTATTTAACCTTTTGAAAAAAATAGATAATTGTGGCTGGCATGCCCTTTGCACCTGTTTGGCCCAGGCGGCATGGCCGCTTCTTTGGTTCAACGACGGACAGAGGAGAGTGCCGATGAAGAACGCCCTGTTCTGGGCCATGGTCCTGACCTTGGTACTGGCCGGTTGCGGCGACCCGGGCCCGGCATCGTGGTGGACGATCCAACCCGACAGCAGGCCCGGACCGGCGGCCCACCCCGATTTGTTCTTCGAACCCGCCCAGGGTTCAAACGATTCCGACAGGCCGCTCAAGAGCCTGTGCAACGCGGATGGCCAGCCGGTGCCGATGGCGGTGCTGCTGCCCTGCCGGCAGACGGCGGTCAAGCTTCAGACTTGATGCCCGGCGCGTCTGCCGGGCGATACACCAGGAGATCAGTTATGTTGAGAAGACGCTATTTCCATCATCAGGAGGGTCGGCCGGAGGATTACGCAGGTGACCTGACCCTGGCGGACCTCGCCATCCTCGGGTGCATGAAACGCATGCACAGCCATACCGCCGTGGCCCGTGCCAGCCGGTTGCTCACCCTGGACATGGTGGCCAACGTATCCGCCGCCACGTGCTGGATCCCGACGGACGACGAGCCGGAGACGTGAGCCCGTACCGGGTGCGTTTCCCGCCGCTTCGCAGGTCTGGATACATCCGCGGCGCGGGAGTAGGGGATAATGGCAGGTCTCGCCTCTGCCTCCCGCACCCTTGGATTTCCATTTCCTCGCCCATGATGGGGACGCCCGTTGCGGTCGTCTCGCCACCGCCCACGGCAGCGTGGACACCCCCGCCTTCATGCCGGTGGGGACTTATGGGGTGGTCAAGGCCGTCACGCCCGAGGAGGTCCGGGAACTCGGCGCCCAGATCATCCTGGGCAACACCTTTCATCTGTGGCTCAGGCCCGGCCTGGAGGTCATCGCCGCCCATGGCGGCCTGCACGGCTTCATGGGCTGGGACGGGCCCATCCTGACCGACTCCGGCGGGTTCCAGGTCTGGAGTCTCACGCACCTGAGGAAGATCACGGAGGAGGGCGTGCGCTTCGCCTCCCCCCTGGACGGGCAGCGGCTCATGCTCTCGCCCGAGAAGAGCATGGAGATCCAGCGGGTCCTCGACTCGGACATCGCCATGATCTTCGACGAATGCACCCCCTATCCGGCGGACCGGGACACGGCCCGCCGGTCCATGGAGATGAGCCTGGGCTGGGCGGAGCGATCGAAGCGGGCGCACGAGGGCAGCCCCAACGCCCTGTTAGTCATCGTGCAGGGCGTCATGTACGATGAGCTGTGGCAGCGCTCTCTGCGATGCCTGATGGACATCGGCTGCGACGGTTACGCCCTGGGTGGGCTGTCGGTGGGCGAGCCCAAGGAGGACATGCAGCGCATCCTGGGCCATATGGCGCCGGGCCTACCCCCCGACCGTCCCCGCTACCTCATGGGCGTGGGTACGCCGGAGGACATCGTGCTGGCCGTCGGACGGGGCATCGACATGTTCGACTGCGTCATGCCCACGCGCAACGCCAGGCACGGCGTGCTGTTTACGCGTCGCGGCGACATCCGCATCAAGAATGCCCGCTTCAGGGGCGACACCGCACCCGTCGACCCGCATTGCGACTGCTACACATGCCGGCACTTCAGCCGGGCCTATCTGCACCACCTGTTCCGGGCCGGGGAAACCCTGGCGGGGCGGCTCAACTCCATACACAACCTGCATTATTACCAGACCCTGATGGGCGAACTGCGCCGGGCCATCGAGGCGCACCGGTATGCCGACGCGGTGGCGGAGTTTCACGAGCATCGAAGCCTGGGTGTGTGAGCAGGCGGGCAATGGGCGAAAGGCCACCCGGGCCAGAGGGCTGTACCCGTCACGTAACCATCCACGTGATAAAATCTCCCGCTTTGTGACAGGGTCGTCCCGCCGGTATGGGGTAAATCCCCGCGCCGGGCCGAAACAGACCCCAGCCCTAGGAGACAAACGATGCTGATAACGCCTGCCCTTGCCGCGCCCGCGAACGGTCAGCAGGACCCGATATTGAGCTTCCTGCCGCTCATCGTCATCTTCGTGGTGTTCTATTTCCTCATCATCCGCCCCCAGGTCAAGCGCACCAAGGAACAGAAAAAGATGCAGGAATCCATCCAGAAGGGTGACGAGGTCATCACCACGGGCGGCCAGCTGGGCAAGGTGGTGAAGCTCTCGGACCAGTACATCACCCTGGAGGTGGCCAACGGAGTGCAGAACGTCTTTCAGCGCGCCGCCATCCAGACCGTACTCCCCAAGGGAACGATGAAGGACCTGTGAGGCCCGGGGTGCGAGGGGTGAGGCGTATCCTCCCCGCGCGCGCCACCTTCCTGCCCATCGCCTAACGCCTATCGTCTCAAGAGAAATGAACCGCTACCCCGTCTGGAAATACATCGTCATCGGCGTCTCCCTGGTGGTCGCCTTTCTCTATACCCTGCCCAACTTCTTCGGGGAGGTGCCGGCGGTACAGATCTCCCCCGTGAACACGACGCAGAAGGTGGATACCGCCCTGATGCAGCGGGTGGAAACGACCCTCAAGCAGGCCGACCTCCAGACTTTGGGCATATCTTTGGGCGAGCGTACCGTCAAGGCCCGGTTCATCAATACCGATATCCAGCTCAAGGCCAAGGATGCCCTGGAAAAGGCCCTGGGTTCGAACTACACGGTGGCGTTGAACCTGCTGCCGGCCTCGCCCAAGTGGCTGGCATCCATCGGCGCCCTGCCCATGTACCTTGGCCTGGACTTGCGCGGCGGGGTGCATTTCCTGCTCCAGGTGGACATGCCCGCGGCCCTGAAGACGGCCATGGAGCGCTATTACAACGACATACGCACCCAGCTGCGGGAAAAGCGGATCCGCTATGCGGGCATCGACAAGGTACGGGACACGATCGTCCTCCGCTTTCACGATACGGCGACCCGGGACGAGGCACTCAAGGCCTTTGGGAACGCCGATCCGGAACTGCAGCTGGATGATTCCCAGGACGGCCAGAACTATTTGCTGACGGTCAGCCTCAACAAGCAGACCCAGATCAAGACCCAGGAGTCCGCACTGCAGCAGAACCTGCTGACCCTGCGCAACAGGGTCAACGAACTGGGGGTGGCGGAACCCGTGATCCAGCAACAGGGCGCGGACCGGATCGTCGTGCAGTTGCCTGGAGTGCAGGATACGGCCAGGGCCAAGGAGATCCTGGGGCGTACCGCCACCCTGCAGGTGCGCATGGTGGACGATGAGGCCATGCAGGACCCGGCCCGCATCCAGGCGGCCATTGCCGGCCAGGTGCCATACGGGGATGAGCTGTATTACGAGCGTGATGGACGGCCCATCCTGGTGAAGAAGGACGTGGTCCTCACCGGGGAATACATCACCGACGCCGAGCCCGGCTTCGACACCAACGGCCAACCGGCCGTCCACATCAACCTGGACAGTCGGGGGGCACGCATCTTCAGGGATGTCACCCGCGCGAACGTGGGCAAACGCATGGCCATCCTGCTCATCGAGAAGGGCAAGACCGAGGTGGTCACCGCGCCTGTGATCCGGGAAGAAATCGGCGGCGGTCGGGTGGAGATCACCGGTATGGCATCCGTCGAGGAATCCAAGGACGTGGCCCTGCTGCTCAGGGCCGGCGCCCTGGCCGCGCCCATGAATATCGTGGAGGAGCGGACCGTGGGTCCCAGCCTGGGGGCGGACAACATCTCCAAGGGCTTCAATTCCACTCTCATCGGCTTCGCCCTGGTGGCAGGTTTCATGATCCACTATTACCGCTCGTTCGGGCTGATCTCGGTGCTGGCCCTGGGGACCAACATGTTCATGCTGGTGGCGCTGCTATCCATGCTGCAGGCGACCCTGACCCTGCCCGGCATCGCGGGTATCGCCCTGACCCTGGGCATGGCCATCGACGCCAACGTGCTCATCAACGAACGCATCCGGGAGGAACTGCGTAACGGCAATTCGCCCCAGACCGCCATCGCGGCAGGCTACGAGCGGGCCTGGGACACCATCCTGGACTCCAACATCACCACCCTCATCGCCGGCATCGCCCTGTTTTGGCTGGGCTCCGGCCCGGTACGGGGCTTTGCCGTCACCCTGTGTCTGGGCATCCTCACCTCCATGTTCAGCGCGGTCATGGTGTCCAGGGCGGCGGTGAATCTCACCTACGGCCGGGTCAAGCGCCTGACCAAGGTTTCCATCTGAAGGGGCAACCATGGAATTCTTCAAGATCAAGCGGGATGTTCCTTTCACGCGCTATGCCAAGCACACCATTTTCATTTCGGCGCTGTTCTTCATCGCCGCCGTGGCGGCGCTGGCCATCCGCGGCCTGAACCTGGGGGTGGATTTCACCGGCGGTACGGTGATGGAGGTGGCCTATCCCACGGCTGCCGATGTCCACGGCATCCGCGGCTACCTGTACAAGAACGGCTATGAGGATGCCTCGGTACAGAACTTCGGCTCCGCCACGGACGTGCTCATCCGCCTGCCCATCAAGGCAGGCCTGACCTCCGCCCAGGTCTCCAACCAGGTCATGGCGGTGCTCAATCAGGCGGAGCCCAAGGCCCAGATGCGTCGGGTGGAGTTCATCGGTCCCCAGGTGGGCAGCGAGCTGTTCAACGATGGCGCCCTGGCCCTGCTGGTGGTTTCCATCGGCATCGTCATCTATCTGGCGCTGCGCTTCGAGTGGCGCTTCGCCGTCGGGGCGATCGTCGCCACCGCCCACGACGTGGTGATCGTCCTGGGGCTGTTCGCCCTGTTCCATTGGGAGTTCACCCTGACGGTCCTGGCGGCCATCCTGGCCATCCTGGGCTATTCGGTCAACGACACGGTGGTGGTGTTCGACCGGATACGGGAGAACTTCAAGAAGACCCGCCAGACCAATGTGGCCACCATCATCGACAATGCCATGACGGCCACCCTGTCGCGGACCATCATGACCAGCACCACCACCCAGCTTATGGTCCTGGCCATGCTGTTCTTCGGCGGCGAGGTGTTGTTCGGCTTCGCCCTGGCGCTCACCATCGGCATCGTCATCGGCACCTATTCCTCCGTGCTGGTCGCGAGCCCCATCGTCATGTGGCTGGGCGTGTCCCGGGAGGACTTCATCCGGCCGGTGAAGACCGAAAGCGGGGCGGTGGTCTGAATGGGCATGCAAGGGGCCAGGCATATTATCCTGACCCTGGTCCCATGAACCTTGCTTAGGAGGCTCATCATGCGCTGGCTGGCTTGCATCACCCTCACGCTTTGTCTGGTCGGGCCCGCCCGGGCCGCCTCGGTCCTCCTGGACAAGATCATTTCGGGTTTCGCCTCACCCGAGAGCGTGGTGGTGGAAGGCCCCCATGTGTTCGTCTCCAACGTGGGCGAGAAACTGGAACCCTTTGCCAAGGACGGCGACGGCTTCATCTCCAAGCTGGACCGCGAGGGTTACGTCCGGGCGTATCACTGGCTGCCCAAGACGGGCACGCTCAATGCCCCCAAGGGCATGGTCGCCCTCAACGGCGTGCTCTACGTGGCCGACATCGACCGGGTGCTGGGTTACCGCATCGTCGACGGCAAGCAGGTGTTCCACCTGGACCTGTCCCCCACCGGCGCCAACTTCCTCAACGCCTTCGCGGCCTGGACCAACCACCGCCTCCTCCTTTCCGCCACCCACCTGAACAAGGTCTTCATCATCCACACCCTGCACCCGGGCTATGAGGAACTGAAGTTCGACGTGCCGCCCCAGGGGCCCAACGGCATGAAGGTGCATGGCAATAAGCTGATCGTGGTGGAATGGGGCACCGACAACCAGCCCAACGGCAAGGTGCGCCTCTACCGGCTCAAAGGCGACCGCGCCACCCAGATCAAGGCCTACGATCTGAAACCGCCCGGCTATTTCGACGGCGTGGTGGATCTGGGCGGCCGTCGCTGGCTGATTTCCAACTGGGTCAAGTTCAAGCCCGCGGGAGTGCTGCAACTCCTCGATACCCGTCTCGGAAGCGACAGCATCGTCAACCCCGCGCTGCACATCGGCGGTCCCGCCGACATGACCCTGGACGGCAATACCCTGTGGGTGCCGGCCATGATGGAGGGGAAGGTCTACAAGCTGACCTTCAGTCCCTGAATCCTGGTCATGGAGTTCATCGCCCAGTTCGCGGATCTGGTCCTGCATCTGGACCGGTATCTGGCGGCCTTCGTCCAGGAGCACGGTGCCTGGGTCTACGCCCTGCTGTTCGCCATCGTGTTCATGGAGACGGGGTTCGTGGTCACCCCCTTCCTGCCGGGGGATTCCCTGCTGTTCGTGGCCGGCGCGGTGGCGGCCGCCGGGGGCATGGAGATGCACTGGGTCATGCTCGTCCTGGTGTGCGCCGCCCTGTGCGGGGACAACGTCAATTACTGGATCGGGCGCCTGCTGGGGCCCAGGGTCTTCCGGTTCGAAGGCAGCCGATGGTTCAAGCGGGAGAACCTGGACCGCACCCATGCCTTCATGGAGCGCCACGGACCCAAGGCCATCATCATCGCCCGCTTCGTGCCCATGGTCCGGACCTTCGTACCCTTCGTCTGCGGCATCGGCCGCCTCACCTATCTGCGCTTCCTGGCCTTCAGCCTCGTGGGCGCCCTGCTCTGGGTGTGCCTTCTGGTCCCCGCCGGATATTTCTTCGGCAACCTGCCTCTGGTGAAGAACAACCTGTCGGTGGCCATCCTGTTCGTCGTCTTCCTGTCCATTCTGCCCGGCCTGCTGGAGTACTGGAGGCAGCGGCGGGCCGCCCGTACCGTCTGAGGTCGCTTGATGGCCCGTCTCGTCTACATCTTCAAGACCGGCAGCACCTTTCCCGATCTCGCCCGGTTCAGTGGCGATTTCGACGCCTGGTTCAGCCGCGGGCTCGGCCTCCATCCGACCCGGATCCGGGTGCTGGAGGCCTCGAACGGCCATCCGCTGCCCAAACCGGAGGCGGCGGCTGCGGTGGTGATCACCGGCTCCCATGCCATGGTCACCGACCGCGAGGCCTGGAGCGAGCGTCTGGCGGGTTGGCTGAAAGAGGCCGTCCCCACGGGGCTGCCCATCCTGGGGGTGTGTTTCGGACATCAGCTGCTGGCCCACGCCCTGGGCGGAAAGGTGGACTACCGGGCAGACGGGCCGGAGGTGGGGACCGTGGAGGTGAGGCTCACCGAACATGGTCGGCAGGACCCCCTGCTGGGCGGCGTGGACGAGACCTTCCCCGCCCATGCCACCCATGCCCAGAGCGTGGTGAGCCTGCCGCCGGGGGCGGTCCACCTGGCGGCCAACGACATGGAGCCCCACCATGCCTTCAGGGCCGGAGATCGGGCCTGGGGGCTGCAGTTCCACCCGGAGTTCGACGTGGAGATCATGCGCACCTACGTGGATGCCCGGGCCGCCAGGGGTGAGTGCCCCAAGTGCGACTGGTCGGTCATCCGCGCCTCGGTGCGCGAAACCCCGGCCTCGGCGGGACTGCTGCGCCGATTCGCGGACCTCGCGGACGGGCTGGATCGCTGAAGACGAAAGGGTTGTTTGCAGGTGGTGATCGGTCCGGACGGGTTCTTCCGGATCGATCACCTTGCGACCCGTCCTCAGCGGGCGGCCAGGCCGTTGGCGGCTGCGGGCAGGCCGGTCAGGGTCCCGATGGGGGCCAGCCTGCCATCTCCCTCCACCCGGAACTCGCTGAGGGTCTGATTGGCGGCGCTCAAGGCGTACAGAAAACGGCCGTTGCCGGTAATGGCCATGTCGATGGGCACGCTGCCGTCGCCGGTGGACGCGGTGCGGCCGTCAGCATCCAGCAGGGTCAGGCCGCCGGACGGATCGATGTGATAGCCACTGATGGCGCCGCTGCCGGCATCGCTGGTGTACAGGAAACGCCCATCCGGCGTCACCACGATCCAGCAGGCGGCGGTCAGCCCCGTGGGGACCTGGCCGTCTATGGTCTTGAGGTCGCCGGCGCGGGTCAGATGGTAGGAAGACACGGAACTGGCATTGGCCGCGCCGCCGGCAGCCTCGCTGACGAATACGTCGCGGTGTTTGCCGAAGCTGAAGCCGTAGGGGGTCTGGCCGGCCGAGTCGACGATGTCGGGCGTCTTCTCCGGCACTCCCTCACGATCCACCTCATAGACCACCAGCCGATTGGTGGCCTTTTCGGTGACGACCAGGGCGCGGCCATCCGGGCTGAACTGGATTTGCGCCGGTGCCGTGCCGGATGAACTGAGGGGGCGGTTGGAATCCGGGATGGGTTCCAGCTCACCTTTGCGGCCCATTTTGAAGCCGGCGATGCTGTCGCTGCCGGCATTGAGCACGTACACCAGGTCGTCATTGCTGGTCACGCTGACCGGGCGCTCGCCTCCCGAATCCACGGTCTGGATCCGGCTCAGGCCGCTCTTGGTGACTGCGAAAACGGTCAGATCATTGCTGCCGGCGTTCACTACGAACAGCCAGCGGCCATCGTCGCTCAGGACCACGCCGCCTTGGTTGCCCAGGCTGGCGCCGAGGCCCAGCCCGCCGGTTGGGTAAGTACCCGTTTGGGTCAGTGCCCCATAGGGCGCGCGCAGATAGGCCACCACCGAGTTGCCATTGGTGGCATTGGTCATGGTGTAAACCGCACCGGTCTGGTAGGGGCGATAGGGGTGATGATGGGCATGGCCGGATGCCTGGGCTGCGCTTACGGAAAGGATTGCCGCTGCTGCCAACAGATATTGGGGCGCTTTCATGATTGGTCTCCACTGTGATTGGAAGGCTTGTCCTCACGGACCCAAGCCATTATTCGAAGCAAAGATCACGGAGTCCTCTCACGAGATTCAAATTTTCGCGAACATTGTGACCGGACTGTAATGCCTTGCCCCGCAAGCACGCGGGGCCAGCCCCATATCGATGCGGGCCGCCGAAGTCAGACGGTGAACGTTTGCGACTTGGAGGGCATGACAGTCGCTTTTGGCCGAATTGTTATAGACCGACTCGTGAGGCCAGACTGACCTATAGCTGGCGGCCACTGGTTATTCATCCAAGCCGCGTCAGCGGGCGGCTGTTTGGCCGTCGCGGGTTGTCACCTACTCCCAGAAGTAGACATTCGCGAATGTCTACTGTGAGGCTGACCCAAGAAGCTGAACCGTTTTGGACTGGAATTTTCGGCATGATGGAAGTGTTTGCATGGAGGTCATGCCATGAAGAAGAGTCGGTTTACGGAAGAGCAAATTGCCTTAGCGCTCAAGCAGGCGGAGCTGGGCACCCCGGTTGAGGAGGTGTGCCGGAAGGTGGGCATCTCGGATGCCGCCTTCTATGTGTGGCGCAAGAAGTACGGGGGCCTGGGGCCGTCGGAACTGCGGCGGCTCAAGCAACTTGAGGAGGAGAACAACAAGCTCAAGCGTCTGGTAGCGGAGCTGAGCCTGGACAAGGCCATGCTCCAGGGCGTGCTCAGTCGAAAGCTCTGAAGCCTGCGTACAAGCGAGAGTTGGTCGATGATCTGCAGCGCCGGTATGGCGGCAGT
>JBJKSP010000444.1:0-7391 GCA_046703865.1 Thiobacillaceae bacterium | reverse complement strand
CGTCGACCGCGGGCCACCCCGCCTCGATGCCGTCGGTGTTGCCGCGGGTGACGAGCACCTTGCGTGCGAAGGGATCGGATATGGCCTGCACGATCTCGGCGGGGTGGCTGGTGTATCCGCGGGGTGTGGGCAAACCCAGCAGGCTGCGCATATGGGCGAGCTCAGCGCGCAGGCTGGCCTCGTCCAGCTGGGACTGCATCAGGCGGCGGCGTTCCTCCCTGAGCTGGTGGTTTTCCCGCACCAGTTCGCCATGGGCCGAAAAGAAATCGAAGGCATCCCCGAGGTCAGTAAAAGGTTTCGAGAGGATGGCCTGGATGGGGGACAGCACGGTGGCGATGCCGGTGCGCAGAAAGGACAGGGCGTGGTAGCGCAGATCCACGGACATCAGGACCAGGCAGACCAGCACGTACAGCACGAAACGCGCGGGCAACCCCATTTCGCGCACGAACATGGGGGCCTGCGGATGGGTGGCCATGCTGGGGCGTTAGAGGTCTTCCAGCCGCGGTATGAAAGGCGGGTCCCGCAGGGGCGGTGTAGCGTGGGAATGGCGCGCTGTCGTGGGCATCACTCGTTGGTGAACACGGTGGCCAGGCGGTCCATCTCTTCCAGTGCGCGACCGGAACCCCGCACCACGCAGGTGAGGGGGTCCTCGGCGACGATGACCGGCAGCCCGGTCTCTTCCATGAGCAGGCGGTCGATGTCCCGCAGCAGTGCGCCGCCGCCGGTGAGCACCATGCCCTTTTCAGCGATATCCGCGCCCAGTTCCGGCGGGGTCTGTTCCAGGGCCGATTTCACGGCGGAAACGATGGTGTTGAGCGGTTCCGTGAGCGCCTCCAGGATTTCGTTGCTGGTGACGGTGAAGCTGCGCGGGATGCCCTCGGCCAGGTTGCGGCCCTTGACCTCCATCTCCCGCAACTCGGAACCCGGGAAGGCGGAGCCCATCTCCTTCTTGACGGTCTCGGCGGTGGATTCACCGATCAGCATGCCGTAGTTGCGCCGGATGTAGTTGATGATGGCCTCGTCGAACTTGTCCCCCCCTACCCGCACGCTGATTGTGTACACCACCCCGCCCAGGGAGATGATGCCCACCTCGGTGGTGCCGCCGCCCACGTCCACCACCATGGAGCCGGTGGCCTCCGCCACGGGCATACCGGCGCCGATGGCCGCCGCCATGGGTTCCTCGATCAGGAACACCTGTCTGGCCCCCGCGCCGATGGCCGACTCTCGGATGGCGCGGCGCTCCACCTGAGTGGCCCCCGAGGGCACGCAGATGATGATGCGCGGGCTCGGGTGGAACAAACGCGTGTCATGCACCTTCTTGATGAAGAACTTGAGCATCTGCTCGGTGACGTTGAAGTTGGCGATGACGCCGTCCTTCATGGGGCGGATGGCCTGGATGTTGCCCGGGGTCCGGCCCAGCATCTGCTTCGCTTCCAGGCCCACGGCCTGGATGATCTGTTTGCCCGACGGGCCTTCCTGGCGGATGGCCACCACCGACGGCTCGTTGAGCACGATGCCGCGCCCCCGCACGTAGATGAGGGTGTTGGCCGTGCCCAGGTCGATGGCCAGGTCGGTGGAAAAGTAACCTCTTAGAAATCCAAACATGGTAGAACTCTGGACGAGTCGGAAAAATAGCCGCGTATGATAACCTACCTGCCTTTGCCATATAAGTTTTAACGCGAGGCAGTATCCCCATGTCCCTCTCCCTGGACGACGTCCGCCGCATCGCCCGTCTGGCCCGCATCCGCATCGACGACGAAGACGCCGGCCGCTATCAGTCGCAGCTGAACGACATCTTCGGCCTGATCGCGGAGATGCAGGCGGTGGACACCACAGGCATCGAGCCCATGGCCCATGCCCGGGACGTTCACCAGCGCCTGCGCGAGGACGCCGTAACCGAGGCCGACCGCCGGGAGGCGTTCCAGGCCGTGGCACCCCAGGTGGAGGCAGGGCTTTATCTGGTACCCAAGGTGATCGAGTGAATACGATGCAGTTGGCAGTTCACAGTCGGCAGTTTGCAGGCAAGGCCAAACCGGATTCTGCAAACTGCAAACTGCCTACTGCGAGCCATCAATGATGTCAGGCGATTCTTTAAGACAGCTCTCCGAGCTGCTTGCCACCGGCAATCTTTCCAGTGTCGAGCTGTGCCAGGACTACCTGGACCGCATCGAGGCCCTCAACCCGCGCCTGAACGCCTTCGTCACCGTGGATCGGGACCGGACCCTGGCGGAGGCCCGTGCCGCCGACCAGCGCCGTGCCGCCGGACAGGCGGGCCCCCTGACCGGTGTGCCCGTGGCGCACAAGGACATCTTCTGTGCCGAGGGCTGGCCCACCACCTGCGGCTCGCGCATGCTGTCCAACTTCGTCTCCCCCTATGATGCGCACGTCATCCAGCAGTTCAGGGCGGCGGGCATGGTGGCCTTGGGCAAGACCAACATGGACGAGTTCGCCATGGGCTCCTCCAACGAGTCCAGCTTCTATGGCCCGGTGAAGAATCCCTGGGACGAGCGTGCCGTGCCCGGCGGCTCCTCCGGGGGCTCGGCGGCGGCGGTGGCGGCCCGCATGGCCCCGGCCGCCACCCGCACCGACACCGGCGGCTCCATCCGCCAGCCGGCGGCCATGTGCGGCATCACGGGCCTCAAACCCACCTACGGCGTGGTCTCCCGCTACGGCATGATCGCCTTCGCCTCCAGCCTGGACCAGGGCGGCCCGATAGCCCCCAGCGCCGAGGACTGCGCCCTGCTCCTGAACGTCATGGCCGGCTTCGACCCGCGTGATTCCACCAGCCTGGAGCGGGAGCGGGAGGATTACGCGCGCGATCTGGGAAAGCCCTTGAAGGGCCTGAGGATCGGCCTGCCTCGGGAATACTTCGCCGCAGGCATGGCGGCGGACGTGGAAAAGGCCGTGGGCGAGGCCATCGCCGAGTACCGCCGGTTGGGTGCCGAGACGGTGGAGGTGGGGCTGCCCAACTCCCGCCTGTCGGTGCCGGTCTACTACGTCCTGGCCCCTGCAGAGGCCTCCAGCAACCTGGCCCGCTACGACGGCGTGCGCTATGGCTACCGCGCGGCGGAATACGGCGACCTCACCGACATGTACGAGCGCACCCGGGCCGAGGGCTTCGGCGCCGAGGTGAAGCGCCGCATCATGATCGGCACCTATGTGCTGTCCCACGGCTATTACGACGCCTATTACATCCAGGCCCAGAAGCTCCGGCGGCTCATCGCCCGGGACTTCACCGAGGCCTTCAAGGCTTGCGACGTGATCATGGGCCCCACGGCCCCCACCACCGCCTTCGACCTGGGCGCCAAGACCGCCGACCCGGTGCAGATGTATCTCTCGGACATCTACACCATCGCCGTGAACCTGGCCGGCCTGCCGGGCATGTCCATCCCCTGCGGCTTCGGCGCCGACGGCCGGCCCATCGGCCTGCAGATCGTGGGCGACTACTTCGCCGAGGCGCGCATGCTCAACGTGGCCCACCGGTACCAGCTCGCCACCGACTGGCACACCCGCATGCCGGAGGGAATCTGACCATGCAATGGGAAACCGTCATCGGGCTGGAGGTGCACACCCAGCTCACCACCAAGTCCAAGATCTTCTCGGGCGCCTCCACCGCCTTCGGCGCCGAGCCCAACACCCAGGCCTGCGCGGTGGACGTCGCCCTGCCCGGCGTGCTGCCGGTGCTGAACAAGGGGGCGGTGGAACGGGCCATCCGCTTCGGCCTGGCCATCGGCGCCCGGCTCAACCGCACCAACGTCTTCGCGCGGAAGAACTATTTCTACCCGGATCTTCCCAAGGGCTACCAGATCAGCCAGTACGAGCGGCCCATCGTGGAGGGCGGCGGCATCGCCATCCAGGTCGGCCCTTCGACAGGCTCAGGACAGGCGCAGGAAAAGACCATCCGCATCACCCGCGCCCACCTGGAGGAGGATGCGGGCAAGTCCCTGCACGAGGACTTCAACGGCAGGAGCGGCATCGACCTCAACCGGGCCGGCACGCCCCTGCTGGAGATCGTCTCCGAGCCGGACATGCGCTCGGCCAGGGAGGCGGTGGCCTACGCGCGCGCGCTTCATACGCTCGTCACGTGGATCGGCATCTGCGACGGCAACATGCAGGAGGGCAGCTTCCGGGTGGACGCCAACGTCTCCGTGCGTCCCAAGGGACAGGAGAAATTCGGCACCCGCCGGGAGATTAAGAACCTGAACTCCTTCCGCTTCCTGGAGCAGGCCATCGACTACGAGGTGCGCTGGCAGATCGAGCAGCTGGAGGACGGCCACGAGATCGTGCAGGCCACCGTGCTGTTCGACCCGGATACGGGCGAGACCCGCATGATGCGCACCAAGGAGGAGGCCCACGACTACCGCTACTTCCCCGACCCGGACCTGCTGCCGGTGAAGCTGGAGGAAGATTGGATCGAGGGGATCCGCGCCTCCCTGCTGGAGCTGCCGGGCGCCATGGGCGAGCGGTTCCAACGCGAGTTCGGCCTGTCCGCCTACGATGCCGGCCAGCTCACCAGCCAGCGCGAGGCGGCCAGGTTCTTCACCGACACCGTTGCCCTGACCGGCGCGGAGCAGGCCAAGCTGGTCGCCAACTGGATGCAGGGCGAGGTGTCGGCGCGCCTGAATCGCGAGGAGAAGAACATCGTCGCTGCGCCCGTCACGCCGGCGCAACTTTCGGCCCTGATCAAGCGCATCGCCGACGGCACCCTGTCCAACAAGATGGGCAGGGAGGTGTTCGAGGTGCTGTGGACAGAAGGCGGCGAGGTGGACGCCATCATCGAATCGCGCGGCCTGAAACAGATGTCGGATTCCGGCGAGATCGAGAAGATCATCGACCAGGTCCTGGCCGCCAATCCCAAGTCCGTGGAGGAATTCCGCGCCGGCAAGGACAAGGCCTTCAACAGCTTGGTGGGGCAGGTCATGAAGGCCACCCGGGGCAAGGCCAATCCCCAACGGGTGAACGAGCTGCTGCGCGGGAAACTGGGGGCCTGAGCCGGCAGGACCGGGCCGGACGCGTCAGTTGCCGGTTGACTCCTGGCTCAGGTGCTTCTGCAGTTCCAGCCAGCGCTGTTTGTCGGCGGCGTAACGGGCGGCGATGGACGCCAGGGCGTCCTTGTGCTGCCGAAGGGCCGCGCCGAGCTGCGCCAGTTCTTCCTGGGCGTCGTTCTGCGTCTGCAGCAGATCGGGTGAGACGGCATTGCCGTACTTCCGTTGCGCCTCGATGGAGGAGTTGATCCGGGCGAGCCTGGCGGCAGCGTCGTTCATCCGCGCCTGCAGGCCCTTGATGTTGAGGCGCTCCAAGTCCAAGGCGCGGTCCCGGGCCAGGTCGATCTCGTCGGCCCGGCTGTAGGTCGACAGCAGGGCCCGGTCATATCTCGCACGTTCGAGCGCCTCCTGCCGTGCCTCCTCCTTCTTGGCCGCTTCCGCCCGGGCGCGCGCCTGCTCCTGGGCCGTCAGATGCCTGATCATCACCCGTTTGATGACGCGACCCTCCTTGTCCAGCACCTCATGGGACACGTCGCCCGCATCCGGCGGAAGGGCGTCGCTGTAATGCACCACGCCCTTGTCGTCCACCCAGCGATAGGTGGACGCCGCCGCCCCGGCGCTAAGACACAAGCCGGACAGGATGACCAGACTGACGACGGTGGGGAGGGTCACGGGTCTGTACACTTCATGAGACGGGCTTGTGTGGATTGATCACTATATCGGCATTCAGGCGCAGGGTCTTGAGATGACGGACGATGCCGCCCGCGTGGAAGTTCGTGGTACTGGGCATCAGGCCACGCCGTAACGCCGCCGGTAGTCGAGGACGGCCGGCAGCAAGGATGCCAGTTCGGGTTTTCCTTCCAGATAGGCCACCAGATCGGTCAGGTTGGCGATGCCGATGACCGGCATGCCGTAATCCCTGCCGACCTCCTGCACGGCGGAAAGCTCGCCCAGGCCCTTTTCCATGCGGTCCAGGGCGATGGCCACGCCGCAGGAAGAGGCGCCGGCGGCGCGGATCAGGGCCACCGATTCCCGCACCGAGGTCCCCGCGGAGATCACGTCGTCCACGATGAGGATGCGGCCGGCCAGAGGGGCGCCCACGACGGTGCCACCCTCGCCGTGGTCCTTGGCCTCCTTGCGGTTGTAGCTGTAGGGCACGTTGCGCCCCATGCCCGCCAGGGCGATGGCCACAGAGGCCGCCAGGGGGATGCCCTTGTAGGCCGGGCCGAACAGGCCGTCGAAGGTCAGGCCCGAGTCCAGGATGGCTTTGGCGTAGAATTCGCCCAGTCGCTTCAGGGACTCGCCGTCGTTGAACAACCCGGCGTTGAAGAAATAGGGGGACAGGCGCCCAGCCTTGGTCTTGAATTCGCCGAACAACAGGACCTTCCGGTCGATGGCGAATTCCAGGAAAGCCTCCTTGAACCCTGTCATTGATATGTAATCAACACGCAAACCATGCGCATTGTAACCCTGAACCTCAACGGCATCCGCTCAGCGGCCAAGAAGGGCGTCTTCGGCTGGCTGTCCAAGCTGGACGCCGACGTGGTCTGCGTCCAGGAGCTCAAGGCCCAACGCGCCGACCTGACCGCCGAGATGGTCAATCCCGACGGCTACTACGGTTATTTTCACTTCGCGGAGAAGAAGGGCTACAGCGGCGTGGGCCTCTATGCACGGCGCCAGCCGGACCGTCTGGTCGAGGGCCTGGGCATCCCGGAGATCGACGCGGAAGGCCGCTACCTGGAGGCGCAGTTCGGCACCCTGTCCGTGGTCTCCCTCTACCTGCCCTCAGGCTCCAGCGGCGAGCACCGCCAGGCCGCCAAGTTCGCCTTCATGGATCGCTTTTATCCCTACCTGGAACGGCTCTTCGCAGGCGGCCGGGAGGTGATCCTGTGCGGCGACTGGAACATCGCCCACACGGAGAAGGACCTGAAGAACTGGCGATCCAACCAGAAGAACTCGGGCTTCCTGCCCGAGGAGCGGGCCTGGATCGGCGACGTGTTCGGCAAGATCGGCTTCGTGGACGTCTACCGCGGCTTCTACCCGGAAGCCGAAGGGGAAGGCTATACGTGGTGGAGCAACCGGGGCCAGGCCTGGGCCAAGAACGTGGGCTGGCGCATCGACTACCAGGTGGCCACCCCGGGCATCGCCGCCAGGGCCCGCTCCGCGGCCGTCTACAAGGACGAGCGCTTCTCGGACCATGCCCCGCTGAGCGTGGAATACGATCATGTCCTCGCCCCGTGAACCGTCCGAATGCCCCATCGTGCACCGCCTCGATCCGTCGCAGTTCCATAGTGTGATGTTGATGGCGTAATGGCGGACCGGCGCATCCTCGCTTCCGGCGGTCCTTTACCCAATGACTCGTAACCTCGCCGTCTTCCACCGCCAGGCCGCCGTACTGTTCCTGGG
>JBJKSP010000443.1:0-3662 GCA_046703865.1 Thiobacillaceae bacterium | reverse complement strand
TGCCTGGCCAGCTCGTTGCCGTCCACGTCCACGACCACCTTCCTGGCCGCTGCCGCAAAGCCTTTCGGGTTGTAGGCCGTGACGATGTTGTCCAGCCGGCAGCCCACGCTGATGAGCAGGTCGCAATTCTGGATGGCGAAATTGGGTGCCCTCGCGGCCACTACACCCGGCCGGCCGACATGGAGCGGATGTTCCCAGGGCAGCAGGTCTGCGGCGTTCCAGGTCATCACGCAGGGAATGCCAAGACGTTCCACCAGCTGGCGGAAGGCCTCGGCGCCGCCGGCGATGCGTAGGCCGTGACCGGCCAGCAACAGCGGACGTCGTGCACCGGCGAGCAGGTCATCGAGGCGGGCGATGGCTTCGTCCAGGGCCTCGGCCGCGGCAGTGTTGGGCGGTCCGAAGCCGGCCAGCGTCTCCGGATCCACTGGCGCCGCCTGGACGTCCAGCGGGATATCCAGCCAGACCGGGCCGGGCCGGCCGTCGCGCATGCGCCAGAGGGCCTCCTCGAAGCAGCGCCGGATCTCCTGCGGCTCCTGCACGGTGACCGCGTACTTGGTCACCGGCCTGGCCATGGCCACCACATCCACTTCCTGCACGCCACCCTGGCGCAGGGGACGGCCGTTGAGGGCGTCGCTGCGCTTGACCTGGCCGGAGATCACCAGCATCGGCAGCGACTCGATCCAGGCGCCCGCCACCGGCGTCAAGACGTTGGTGGCGCCCGGCCCGGTGGTCACCAGGGCGACGCCGAAGCCCGCCGCACTGGTACGGCCGTTTGCCTCGGCGGCAATGCCGCAGGCCTGTTCGTGGTGGCACGGCACCGGGGTCAGGCGCTTTTCGCAGGCCAGGCCGTCGTCCAGGTACATGGCACCGCCCCCCGGCAGGAAAAACACCTCCTTGACGCCCAGGTCCGCCAGGCGCGCCATCAGATAATCGGCCACGCGCATCGGTCTCGTCCTCAGCCCATCCAGTAGGTCAGCAAGGTCTTGCGGTCATGGTTCCGGTTGATGGCGTCGTCGGTATAAAAGGAATCGTTCACGAAATGGGTGCTGGAGATCTCCTCGATCACGGAGCCTGCCGGGCTGCTGAAGCCATGGCGCACCCCCGGCTCGATGGTCACCACGTCGCCGGGTCGGCATACCTGCATCTCCCCGTCCAGGGTCAGGTGCACCTCGCCGGCCAGCACGTGAAAGGTCTCTTCCTTTTGCTCGTGGTACTGCTCGGGATGCGACTGGCCGGGCAGGCTGACCAGGAGTTTCTTGCAATAGCCGCGATTGACCACGGTGATGAGCACCAGCCCGGTCTCGTCGAAACGCTCCAGGCCGTAATGGTGCGACACCTCCAGGTCGGCGCTGCCGGGTACGACGATATTGCAGCGCTCCAGCAGCGCCTTGACCCGCTGGGCGATGTCCCAGATCCGGGCACGGCGGTCCTCACGATCCGCGTTCGCCGGGGCGATCGGCGCATCCCGGGCGATGTTTGTGGTGGCGGTGTAGACCGCATATTTGGACCAGTCGTTGGCGGTGTATTGCTCGGCATCGGGGGGAAAGGCGAAATAGACGTCGGCGTCGCGGATCGTCTCGCCGGGTCGGATCGCCCGCCGCGCGAAGGCACCGCGCTGCAGCGAGCGCAGGCTGGCGATCTCGGCCGGATTCGGCGGCAGGCGCTCATCGCCGACGCCGCATATCGTCCATGCGGACTGTGCGGCCGCAAGCCAGGCGCCGACCTGTTCCGGACCGGCCGAATAGGCGTTGAGCGGATAGCGCACCGTGGGCAGGCCCACGTGCTTTTCGAACAGGGTCACGCCCTTGGCCACCGCCAGCTTCACCACGTCGGTATGCGCCGGGCTTTCATGGGTCGAAAAGCCGATGCGAACGCCGGGGTAGCGTGCGCGCAGGTGATCGATCTGCGACAGATGCAGGTGCTCGTCCGGCGTGGGGTATTCGCCCACGCAATGCATGATGGCGAAGTTCTTGCCGCGATGGCCGAAGAAACTGACCACGCGGTCGATGTCGTCGAGACCGGCACCGGCGGTGGAGGCGATGATCGGCTTGTCGCTCCGCGCTGCGCGTTCCAGCAGCGGCCAGTCGGTGAAGGAACAGCTGGCGATCTTGATCAGGTCCAGACCCTGGGCGTCGATGACGTCTACCGACGCCTCGTCGAAGGGCGTCGCCATGGCGAGAAAGCCGTTGGCACGCATCTCGGCCACCAGCGTATCGAAGTCGTCCCGGGACAGCCTGGTCTCGGTAAAGCGCTTGACGTATTTGATGTCGTCACGGCCCCGCGCGGCGGGGTGGATGAAGGTATCCAGGTCGCGGTACTGAAGCTTGAAGGCGAAGTTGAAGGGGAAACCGCGACACACCGCTCCGAAGGCGCGGATCACCGCCAGGCCGTGGGCGAGATCGCCCATGTGGTTGTTGGCCATCTCGAGCACGAACAAGGGCGCCGGAATCCCGGTGGTCATGGGCACCTTTCCGTCATTGGGCATCTCAGAATCCACCCATCCCGAAATACTGCATGAGCCGGTCGATCACAAAGTCCAGCCGATCGTGGCCCAGCCCGGGCCACAGACCGATCCAGAAGGCATCCCGGGCCACACGGTCCGTTCGCGTCAGGCCACCGGCCAGCCGGTATTGGCGCCCTGAAAAATAAGGCTGGCGCACGAGATTGCCGGCGAACAGGAGGCGGGTCCCGATTCTGTGCTGGTCCAGATAACGCAGCAGATCCGGGCGTGTGGTACCGGCCCCCTTCCCCAAGGTGACTGGGAAGCCGAACCAGGAAGGCTCGCTGCCGGGCGTGGCTTCTGGCAGGACCAGGAACTCCTCCAGAGCCGACAGCCGCTTCCGTAGGTAATCGAAGTTGGCCCGTCGGGCGGCAACGAAAGAAGGCAAGCGGTCCATCTGGGCCAGGGCGCAGGCGGCCTGCATGTCGGTAATCTTCAGGTTGTAGCCCAGGTGGGAATAGACGTACTTGTGGTCATAGCCCGCGGGCAGTTCGCCCAGCTTCCATTCAAAGCGTCGGCCGCAGGTATTTTCCCGGCCGGGGGCGCACCAGCAGTCCCGTCCCCAGTCCCGGATGGACTCGATCGCCCGGAGCAGGGTGTCGTCGTCGGTGAACACCGCCCCGCCTTCCCCCATGGTGATGTGGTGGGCCGGATAGAAGCTCAGGGTGCCGACGTGGCCGAAGCTGCCCACATGCCGGCCGTGCCAGGTGGAACCGAGCGCGTCGCAGCAGTCCTCCATCACCCACAGCCCGTAACGGCGGGCCAGGTCCGAGACCACGTCCAGATCGAAGGGGTTGCCCAGGGTGTGGGCGAGGACGATGGCCCGGGTACGGGGCGACACGGCCTCCTCCAGCAGGGCCGGATCGATGTTGTAGGTGGGGATGTCGATATCCACGAACACCGGCACCAGACCGTGGATCAGGAGCGGGTTGACCGTGGTGGGGAAGCCCGCCGCCACGGTGATCACCTCGTCGCCCGGCCGCAGGGCGCGATCACCCAGGAGAGGGGAGGTCAGGGCGGCGATGGCCACCAGATTGGCCGAGGAACCGGAATTGACGGTGCGCACATGACGACGGCCCAGCCAGGTTCCCAGACGTGCCTCGAACGCCTCGTTGTGGCGCCCGCTGGTCAGCCAGCCGTCCAGGGAGGCGTCCACCAGGGC
>JBJKSP010000442.1:0-5056 GCA_046703865.1 Thiobacillaceae bacterium | reverse complement strand
CGGGGGATGACACGCTGCGGGTACGCAACCTTACCGGAGTGGAACGCATCGACGGGGGCACGGGGACGAACGTGCTGGCGGGCAGTGTCCACAGCGATGTCATTGACCTCACGGGGGTGGAGGTGGTGAACATCGATCGCATCGAGGGTGAGGATGGCAACGACCGGATCGTGAGTGCGGCGGGGGTGGTCCAGCTCGACGGTGGGGCGGGCAACGACCAGATCACGGGTACGGACGGTGATGACGTGATCTGGGGTGGGACGGGTCATGACACCTTGAGCGGAGGTGCAGGAAACGACACCTATTTGTTCGTCAGAGGAGACGGCCAGGATACGATCACAGACTATGACGTCATGGCTAATTCCGATCTTTTAGTGTTCGAAACGGATATAGCCTCCGACCAGCTCTGGTTCCGCCGCGTGGATGACGATCTGGAAATCCAGGTGATCGGGACCAGCGACAAGACGCTCGTCAAGAGTTGGTATTCGGACTCGGCCTACCATCTGGAAAGCTTCGAAGCCGGTGATGGTCTGGTGTTGCTGGACAGCCAGGTCCAGGCGCTGGTGGATGCCATGGCGGCCTTTGCCCCGCCGGCGGCCGGACAGACCACCCTGCAGGAAAACTACCAACAGGCGCTGGAACCCGTGCTGGCGGCTAACTGGCACTAACACTAATACAGCGGTCGGACGGCTGTACACCCACTCCCTCACTCGCGAGAAGGTGGGGACAGATCATACAAGGGAGAACTATCGGTGGACCCCCAGGAAACCGGCGCGAGCCCGGACACCGGCCTGGCCTGTCTGGTCATGCTGGCCCGTTTCCACGGCCAGGCGGCGGAACCAGCGCAACTCGCTCATGAATTCCGGACCGATGGTCATACCTTCGGCGTGGCCGAGATCCTGTTGGCGGCAAAAAAGCTGGGACTCAAGGCCAGGCGGGTGAATACCGCTGTCGAGCGCCTGGAACGTACCCCCCTACCGGCTATCGCCCTGGCCCGGGACGGCGGCTTCTTCGTCCTGGCCCGGGCGGAGGGCGAGAAGACCCTCATCCACGACCCCCGCCAGGCCCGACCCCAGGCCGTAACCATGGCCGAGCTTCAATCCCGCTGGATGGGCGAGCTAATCCTGTTCACCTCCCGGGCCTCCCTGGCGGGGGAACTGGCTCGGTTCGACTTCACCTGGTTCATTCCGGCCATCGTCAAATATCGCAGGTTGCTGGGTGAGATCCTGTTGGTGTCTTTTGCCCTGCAGCTCTTTGCCCTGATCACGCCGCTGTTCTTCCAAGTGGTCATGGACAAGGTGCTGGTACACCGAGGCCTCACCACCCTGAACGTCATCGCCGTAGGGCTACTGGTGGTGGTGGTCTTCGAGGTCATCCTCTCGGGTTTGCGCGCCTATGTCTTCGCCCACACCACAAGCCGCATCGACGTGGAACTGGGCGCTCGGCTTTTCCGCCATCTGCTCAATCTGCCGCTTGCGTATTTCCAGGCCAGGCGGGTGGGTGATTCGGTGGCCCGTGTACGGGAGCTGGAAAATATCCGCCAGTTTCTCACTGGCAACGCCATCACCGTGGTGCTGGACGTCGTCTTTTCGGTGGTATTCATCGCCGTAATGCTGCTCTACAGCGGCTGGCTGACCCTGATCGTGCTGGCCTCCCTGCCTTTCTATCTGCTCATATCCCTGCTCGTCACACCGCTGCTGCGGGCCAGGCTGCACGAGAAGTTCAACCGGGGGGCGGAGAACCAGGCCTTCCTGGTGGAGGCGGTGTCCGGCATCGATACCCTGAAGTCCATGGCGGTGGAACCCCAGATGACCCGCCGCTGGGACAACCAACTCGCGGCCTACGTCACGGCCGGCTTCCGAACCGCAACTCTTTCCACGTTGGCCCATGAAGGGGTGAACCTGGTGGGCAAGCTGGTCACCGTGGCCACCCTCTGGCTGGGTGCGCGCCTGGTGATCGACGGGGATCTGACCGTCGGTCAACTGATCGCCTTCAACATGCTCGCCAGCCGGGTAGCACAGCCCGTCATGCGGTTGGCCCAGTTGTGGACGGACTTCCAGCAGACGGGGATTTCCGTGCAGCGCCTGGGGGACATCCTCAACACCCGCACAGAGCTCGCCGGCGCCAGCCGGGCTAGCCTGCCCGCCATTGCGGGACGCATCGAGCTCGATCAGGTCGCATTCCGTTACCGCCCCGATAGCCCGGAAGTGCTACGCGGCGTGAGCCTTGCGGTCGAGCCTGGCGAGGTGATCGGGATCGTCGGTCGTTCAGGCTCAGGCAAAAGCACGCTGGCGAAGCTCGTGCAGCGGCTGTATGTGCCGGAACGGGGCCGCATCCTCATCGACGGGGTGGACCTGGCCCTGGCCGATCCGGTCTGGCTGCGGCGCCAGATCGGGGTGGTACTGCAGGAGAACGTGCTGTTCAACCGCACCATCCGGGAAAACATCGCACTGGCCGATCCAGGCGTGCCCATGGAGGCGGTGATCCAGGCGGCCCGCACGGCTGGCGCCCATGAATTCATCCTGGAGTTGCCTGAGGGTTATGACACGGTGGTGGGCGAGCATGGCGCCACCCTATCCGGCGGCCAGCGCCAGCGCATCGCTATTGCCCGGGCCTTGATCACTAATCCCCGTATTCTTATCTTCGACGAGGCCACCAGCGCCCTGGACTATGAATCCGAGCGGGTGATCCAGGACAACATGAAACTCATCTGCCAGGGGCGTACCGTGCTCATCATCGCCCACCGCCTGTCCGCCGTGCGCCACGCGAACCGCATCGTGGTGCTGGAGCGTGGCCAGATCGTGGAATCCGGTAGCCACGACGAACTGCTGACGCACCAGGCGGGCTATTACACGCGGCTCTACCGGCTGCAGCAGGCCTGATCCGCCATGCACGCCCAAGCCCCCCTCGACTTGCTGCGCCGCTACGTCACGGCCTTCGCCCACGCTTGGCGCCGCCGCAAGGAACTCGACGCTACCGACCGGCTGCCCCACGAGGCCCAGTTCCTGCCCGCCGCCCTGGCCCTGCAGGAGATCCCCGTGCATCCAGCCCCCCGTGTCGCCATGGGGTTGATCCTCGTCTTTGCCATCATCGCTATTGTCTGGGCGGTTTTGGGCAAGATTGACATCGTGGCGACGGCCACGGGCCGGCTTATTCCCGACGAGCGCAGCAAGGTCGTCCAGCCCCGGGAGACGTCGGTGGTCCGGGCCATCCACGTGCGGGACGGTCAGTCGGTGGCCGCTGGCGACCTGCTCATCGAACTGGATGCCACCGAGGCCAGCGCCGATACCACCCGCCTCGGCGAGGACCTACTGGCGGCCCGCCTGGACGCCGCCCGTGCGCGTGCCCTGCTGGCCGCGCTGGAGACCGGCAGTTCGCCCGCCCTACCGGTTGATCTTGACGGCGTGGACGGACCGCGCCGGGCTGCGGAACAGCGCCTGCTGGAGGGGGAATACTCCGCTTACGCCACACGGCTCAAACAAATCGACGCCGAAATTGCCCGCCGCGAGGCGGAAGAACAGGCCACCCGGGAGGTGGTTGCCAAGCTTACCCAGACCGCCCCCATCGCCCGACAACGTGCCCAGGATTACAAGGCGTTGCTGGAAAAGAGCTTCGTTTCACGGCATGGCTGGCTGGAACAAGAGCAGGCCAGCATCGAGCTGGAACACGACCTGGCGGCCCAGAAGGCGACGCTCGTGGAATTGCACGCTGCCTTGCTGGAAGGCAAGCGCCAGCGCAGCGCCCTGATCGCCGAAGCCCGCCGCCAAGCCCTGGATCGTCTGCACGAGGCGGAGCAGAAGGCGGTGGAACTGTCCCAGGAACTCGCCAAGGCGGTAAACCGCGACAGCCTCATGCGGCTCACGGCCCCGGTGGGGGGAACGGTGCAACAGCTGGCAGTGCATACCGTGGGGGGTGTGGTCACCCCGGCCCAGCCCCTGTTGGTCATCGTGCCCCGGGACAAGCCCTTGGAGGTGGAGGCCTTCGTGGCCAACAAGGACATAGGGTTTGTCCACGCAGGTCAGGAGGCCAAGGTGAAGCTCGAAACTTTCCCTTTCACCAAGTACGGCACGATCAAAGGCCGCATCACCCATGTCTCCTCGGACGCCATACAGGACGAGAAACTGGGCTTGGGTTATGCCGCCCGGGTGAGGCTCGCCCGCCATACCATGCGGGTGGAGGACAAGACCGTGAACCTCACGTCGGGCATGGCGGTGGCCGTGGAGATCAAGACCGGCAAGCGCCGCGTCATCGAGTATTTCCTCAGCCCCCTGATGCAGTATTCAGACGAGAGCCTGCGGGAGAGGTAACGCTAAGCCCGGGTTCCGGGGAGCGCTCGGATGGGACGGGTCAATGCTTCCTGAACGGTATGATTTTCGCCGGGCCGCGAACGGGGCCGGTCCGGCTGGAGGATGAAGGCCCGGCGCGGGTGTACCGGTTCAGCAGGTCATCCAGATCGGAGAAGGATTCCCACATCATCTCGTAGAGCTTGAGGCATGACTTGTAAGGCGTGCGGGAGCGCCTCCTCTCCATGTCGATCCGGAACTGCAGGCCCCTGAGCCTTGCCGGGGCGCGAGCCGACTCGATGACGCGTTCGACGGCATGTCGCCGCCGTCTTTCGAATTCAGGCGGGTCCGCTTGGGCCAGGGCCAACCATGACTCGAACTCAAAGGTCGTTTCCGATGATCTGGGTAACATTTCCTGACTTCCTCATGTCTGAAAAGGTGGCCCATCCTCATGACGATCACTCGTCTCCCTCAGCAATGGATTAGGGGTCGTCGCTTTCTATCGGACCCGTGTATCAATACTCCTTTCTATTACAAATATTAGGCCATGAGTCCACCTCGTTGTTCCTAACCCGTGCAAGACACATGAAGAAGCGCGCTTGAAACTATCGATCAGGTCAGCCTGGCGGGACCGTTTCTGAAAGTCCTGACACCGGCAGAGGTCTTGGGTCGACAGCAGTGCGTTTCCCCGACGTGTTGACGGTCTCGCGAACTCCGGCGTTGGATTACCATCTATTTTCCTTGGTTCTGTGGCTGCGAAGGGGAGACGAATG